>CALRUV010000109.1:0-11729 GCA_943371455.1 Chitinophaga pinensis
AGGAATATCATCCCATACAGACGACCAGTTATCATCGCCTGGTGAAATCGCTAAAACTTCAAAATCAGGAATATGACCTCTTTCCTCCTTTGAGGGCTTTTCAATTTGAGCTAATACTTCAAAAGGAAGATCAGCCTTTAATTGTTCCCCATTAGGCTTTGTTAAAGTAATGGAAATCATGCCATTATTTCCAATTTTCGCCCCTTCTATTGTCTTAATTCGCCATTTTTTTCGTCCACCTTCTAATGGCCAAACACTGGAAATATCAAGAATCTCAGGAGTAAATTTAATCCTGATATCATTATCAAACTGTGAGTCGCCGTCAGTTTCAACTCTAATTAGTAAAGTCTTGCCCAAATGTATTTTCGCTATTTCTAAAGGCGAAACTATTTCAAATTTATTTACATCTGGATAAGGTAATGTAATCAAGGGGTAAATTGGATCAGGTACACGTGGGGGATTAGGATTAGAATTCGGTTGCGGATCTGGCATTTCAGCATCACCACCTTTCCGAATAGCATCACCTTCTGCACTTGGTGTGAATCCAGCTTCTTGCAATAATTTTACAATCTGTCTTTTAACTTCATCGTCTGTAGCAGCAGTTACTTGTCGGATAGCCATATCTTGAAGTTCTTTCTCAATTGCTGCCAAGGCTGTATCATCTTTTAAAATTCTTCTCAATTCTTCTTTAATACTTTCAAGAACATCACCGTCCTTTAGTTGCTCCCTATTTGTGGTAAAAAGCTGACGTCGGACGTTATTTGGGGCATCGGTAACATCAATGTGTATTATTAAGTGTTTTGCGACGGAATCAAGATCTAAATCTTTTGTAACTTGTGATGTGGTCAATTCACCCTGATTTTGGCCGTTTAAAGTTAGTACTGCAATGTGTTTTTTCTGAACATATAGGGTGTTTGATTCACGTAAATCATAATATTCTTCACCAGTAATTTTATGATTTTTTTTCTCATAATTAAATACTACCCAATACTCGATTTTAATACATGGAGTTGGCGCACCATGTGGTTTTATATACACAAATGGTCGATAAAGTTTATGAACAGAATTGGAACTATCAAGCTCAGAATTCTCTTCAGCTTTAGCTTTCAACTTCATTAATCTATTTCTGCTTCCAGTACAAATCTGTTGATTGACCTTCAATTTACGCAGATCTATAATTTGAAATGGTATTAATGGATCAAACAATGACATATGCAAGTAATGATAGAGATTACCCTCACGTGGACCAATCTGTCCAAAAATTCCAGTTAACCTAAAGGCAAAATGACGAATTAGAGTTCCATTTTGTAACTCATTCATTCTAAGACTCTCTTGGGAATCATAAAGTTTGATTGGCTCATTTATTGTAAAACTTGGGACGGTTTGCTCATTATTTTCATTTTTCAATGCCAAATAAGCGTAGCAATTTTCTTTATACTCTTCTCCTAATGAGATTTCTTTTACAACAGTAAAACTCACAATGTTGGGGTTTTGGACATTTTTTGATAAAATGAATACATATTCGCAAAAAGCAAGAGTGGATGACCCGCCCTGTCCAAATGCACCAACTAAATACTTTTTTTTGATTTTATTACCTTCTTGTAAACTTAGTATTGTGGAGGGAAATGAATCAGCAAGAATACCTACTCCAAAATCAATTGTATCAACAGTTGGTGCCTCTTTTTTACCAGATTCAGTTAAAACCACTGCAACTTTTCGATCATAACCACCTTCGTTGTACTTCCAATTAAATAATCCATTATCAGAATTAGAAAAAGGGCGCCCAAACCATTCTTGAACAGCAGACTGAGGGCTTGTAGGACTTGTTCCAACAGCCAAAGCATGAGCGTCAATAACAGCATCAATGGAATTAGTAATTCTTTCCGTTAAACTGCGACCAGGTTTACTTGCTAATCCGATAGTGGAATAATTACTCGTCTTATTCCCATAGGCATGCCAATGAAGTTGCAAATTACCAAATGGTCTATCTAATCCAATATCATTTACATCTCCAATCTCAGAAAGAATATCTGTTAATTGCTGTGCAGTTGTTGATTTGAGAAGTTGTGTGAATAACTCCTGAATTGAATTGATTGCCATAACTGTTTATTTTTTTCTATGTACTAATAATACTTCTTTGCTTGTGGGTGCTTTATCTTGTGTTCTAAAATACCACTTACGATTAGGAACATTTCGCCAAATTCGTTTATTCCGATTTAATTTATCTTTGACAAGGGGGATTTCTTCATAGCCTGATTGAGTCATCATTTCAAGATATTTGGGTAAAAATTTCTTGGCGTCAGAAAACCCTACCAACTGAACTACAATACCGTCATCTGCTATCGCCGAGTGAATTGACTTAAAAACTTTTTCGGCAATGTTGAAGTATGTTTTTTTGGCATGGCTTTGATAATGACCGAATGTGTAAAAGGCGCTCCCTTGCCCATCAAGAGAGTTAATAATCCAAAAAGGTGCTCTCGTCCTTTTTCTCCCATTTACTTGCCATTGGTGATATAACATGTGCACACCGACATAAGGGGGCGATGTTATGACAAGTTTAGGCTTAGCAGGTAATGCTTTAAATGCTTCACTTTCATTTATAGTTTCTGAAGAGTCATTGACGCAAATACAATGTGGTAGTATATTATTAGTTGAATATTTTGCGATTGCCTCAGCAAGTTCACGAGCGCCTTTAAAACAAAGTTTTAAATTTTGCAAGAATTTTAATTTGAAATCTTTTGTAGTTGGATTCTTCTTTCTACAATCTATGGCCCATTGTGCCGTTTTTAACAATACGCATTTAGCAAACCGTTTGTGTTTTGTTAGTTTCAGAAGTTCAATATCGTCTAAAATAAGCTCTACTGATAGCCTTATCCTCCATGGAAGATTATTTAAATAGCCTTCTTCATCATAGAAAGTTCTCGTTGGAATATAGTCTACAATGCGTTTCTCTAACGCTGATTCAGCCCATGTCGAAATTAAATTGAAGTCGCTCTGTGTTAAGACTGTAGTTTTCGCTTCTGAGACAAAAGATGCAATCGGACTTACATCAAATCCTATGGAGTGACGGTTACTCGCGAGAGATTCAACCAAAGTCGTTCCGCCGCCAACGAATGGATCAAGAATCACATCCCCTTTTTTGCTAAAAACATCAATTACTTCTCGAACAAATATTGGAGAAAATCTTGCAGGATATTTGTAAAAAGTATGAGTAAGGCCATTAATATTGTCTTTAGCCTGTACAGCAATCTTTAATCGTTCAATTTCTTCGTTGCAAATCCTGATTTCTTTTATTGCTGTCATATTAAGACGAAAAGGTTTTTGTTTTGCTTTTTGATTTCTCAGTGAAAGATATTTCAAGAGATTTCATTTGCTCTTTTATTACTTTTAAAAATTTACTTACATCTTCATCCGAATATTTATAATTGTTTCGGTTTGAACATTTAGATAGACTATCCATACTATCAAGCACCTTCTGAACCCTTTTTGCTGCCACATTCTTAAACCTATCTTCCTTTATTTTTTGATTTTTTCTACTCATCTATCATCTTTTGACTTTATAAGTAAAGTTATGTAGTATACTATATTTAACCAAATATAGTATAAAATATATCAAAAAATGTATTTATTATGTACTTTTGATATCAGATTTCATAATTATAGAACAGGAAGGGTGATTAATAGGCCATTTAGAATGATAAGTTATCCAATAAGAAAGATCTGTGCAAAGTAGTAAGCTACAAAATATTATGATTGCTTAATTCGTAAGTATGTTTTTTTTAAAAATTTCAAAAGTGATTTCAGCAAAAAGTAATTCGCTAAAAAGCATCAGATAAGATTTAAATAAGATGAGCTTATTTAACCAAAAAGGGGACAATAAACACTTTTCGAACAATTTACATAAAAGTTTTGGGGTAAAATTATTTTGATATCCTATTGATTATCTGACGATTAAATTCACTTTAATCTATTTTATTGTAGCTCTAATCTTAAATCAGCAATAAGAAGGTAAGAAATAGGTGCCACATCCATTACAAACCCAATCTGAAAATGGTTTTTTAGTTGGTCAATCGACCAAGCATTGAGAATGGTGCTATCTTTTCAGAGGCTTTCAGAAAATTACAAAAAAATGATTAAAGCAATTATTGGATTAATTTTTAACTATTAAAATAAGCCTCTTTAATATTGTTTGGTAATCACAAAAAGGGGGAAATCAATAACAACCATAGCAATATATTTACTTGTCTTACATCCTCAGAACAATTATTTTTAAGTAATCAAGTTTTTTAATATTTAACCATTTTTCTATGTTAAAAAGAATTTTCTTTCTTTTTATGCTCTTCAATCTTATTTGTAGCCAGCATAGTTTTAGCCAATCATCTAATACCAGTCTTTATTTGCAAACAAGCGAATTGCACGATTTGATGATTCAGTATAACGCTGATCTGGGTAATATTACGCGCTTTTATACCACAGCTCCCAATACCGGATTTGGCGGCGGAAGAGGAGGCGGACAACAGCAGGCAGCTGCTGCCTATAATTCGCCCGAAAGAAGGGAAAGAATATTGAAGCTGATTGCAGAGTATGAGAAAAAAATGGACTTGATCAATTTAGACAAGATCAGTATTTATGGTAAAGTGGACTATTTACTTTTTAAAAGAGTTTTGGACGACTCAAAAGCTTCACTTGAAAAAGAAAATGAAGCCTATGACAAAATTAGCAGACTACTACCCTTTTCAGATAAAATATACAATCTTGAAAAACCGCGTAGAAGGGGACTGAATGTGAATGGTGAAGAAGTGGCTAAAGAGATGAATGGTATCATCAAAGTGGTGCAGAAAGCTAAAAAGGACTTAGAAAAGGAAGAGTCAATGGACAGTAAGCTTGCGATGCTTTCTATCGATGCCGTAAAGGCATTACAAGTTGCTCTAAAAAATGAATTTGACTTTTACAATGGTTATGACCCTTTATTTAGTTGGTGGGTACCCAAAACATATACCGATCTTGATAGCAGTTTAGGAAACTATGCAGTTGCTCTAAGAGGTAAAGGAAAAAATATGGATGCTAAACCCAAAGATGATGGTAGTGGCATATTGGGAGTTCCTGCAGGTAGAGAAGAGTTGATGCGCCAATTGTATAGAGAATATATTCCCTATACACCTGAAGAATTGATAGCCATTGCCAACAAAGAATTTGCTTTTTGCGATGCCGAATTATTAAAGGCTTCCAAAGAAATGGGATTTGGCGAAAATTGGAAAGCTGCTCAAGAAAAAGTAAAAAATTCTTATGTAGCTCCGGGCAAACAACCGGAAGCAATGTTTGAATTGTACAAACAATCTGTTGATTTTTTAAAGAAGAATGATCTTATCACCATACCTGAATTGTCTGAAGAAACCTGGCGTATGATGATGATGTCGGCAGAGCGCCAGTTGGTGAGTCCCTTTTTTCTTGGCGGAGAATCCCTGATCATTTCCTATCCCACCAATACCATGGGTTACGAAGAAAAACTGATGAGTATGCGCGGAAATAATCCGGCATTCTCCAGGGCCACCGTACACCATGAATTGATTGCGGGTCATCATCTACAAGGTTATATGGCGGCAAGAAATAAAACCTATCGAAGAGATTTACTGGCAACGAATACGCCCTTCTGGAATGAAGGCAGTGCCTTGTATTGGGAGCTTTTGCTTTGGGATATGAAATTCCCCAGATCTCCTGAAGAAAGAATGGGCATGCTTTTCTGGAGAATGCACCGCTGTGCCAGGATCATTTTTTCTTTGAATTTTCATATGGGTAACTGGACACCACAACAATGCATTGACTTTTTAGTTGACCGTGTAGGTTTTGAGAGGGCCAATGCAGAAGGTGAAGTGAGAAGGTCATTTGTAGGTGGTTACCCTCCTTTGTACCAATTAGCTTATATGACAGGTGGCATGCAATTATATGCATTGAAAAAAGAATTGGTAGATAAAAAGAAAATGACACTGAAGCAATTCAATGATGCCATTTATGCAGAAGGCAGCATGCCCATTGAATTATTAAGGGCCATTTTAATGAATCAGCCTATTAAAAAGGACTTTAAAACCAATTGGCGGTTTTATGATATTGCTAAATAATAGTGATGAAAAATCTACAGGTTTCGATCAGGAGTTGACTTCATTGTAGTTTGTTCGTTTTTCTTCCTCTATTATTGCGTCAATAAAATCATTAACATGCAACTCTTTTAAAGCAGCATATAGTTTTCTGTCTTGATGCGCTTTTTCAGCTAAAGCGAATTTCATTTGCTGATACTTTATCCTGGCCCACTCATTTTTTCTTAAGAAGTTTCGAGATAAAATATGTCTTTCTAGTGCTTTACTGTGAATTGGACAAACATAAAGATGGTGAGGTATTCTGTCCAATATTTCATTGGTCAATTGATGATTTCTTTTGAACACATCCCTGTCTTCAATACCTTGGTTTCCGTTATGATAATAGCCTATTTTTTCAAGTCCTAATTTGATTTTTTCAAATTCGGGTTCATATGAATAGATAATGTCAATATCGATGATCGGTTTTGAATGCAAATTAGGCACAGCAGTACTTCCGATATGTTCAATAGTATAATCAAGTACATGAAGCCCTTTTTCGATTTCACTTTTTATATCAATAAAATCTTGTATCCAGCTTGATGTATATTTTTCTATTAGCATCCTTATTAGCGGGCTGAAATTACAATGGGGCCATGAATTAATGGTGACGTGTTTAAATACTCATGAACTTGCGGTGATAATTTTGTAAGTTCCATGTAAGAATTTATTGAAGCATTTAAAACAAAAACAGTTATCGTATATTTTGAAAAATTCTGCTGATAACTGAGATTTTTATCGAATGTAAATAATGCATCAAAATTATTTTCAAGTAAAAGGCTAAGCAACTGTCCATTTTTGATTCCATTCCACCCTTGGTCGCGAACGGTGAAAATCTCATGATTGGGAAAGTCTAACTTTAATCGCTTAGGTAAATTTTCATCAAGCAATAGCTTCATATAGTTGATCTGCTTTTTGGGAGGTCAGCATTTTGTTAGCTATTTCAAGAAGGCTAATGGCTTGTTCTTTGGTTACAGATGGGAAATCGTCAAGAAATTCATCAAGTGAAATGCCGGCTTCAAGGTGGTCAAAAAGAGAATCTACGGGAACACGTGTTCCCACAAATACAGGCTGGCCACTCATTATTTCTTTATCAATTTGTATAATATCTTGAATCCGCATTTACCCAAAGTTACGAATTTATTTGGTTTTAATAAAGTTTAGGAGTCAGCCTTATGTAGCTGGTTCCATGTGTTAATTACTTGAGAAAGCATTGTTCTTTATTGTGCCTTTTAGTCGATTTTCAATTAATCTATAGTAAGACTAGACATTACAAAAAGCTGAAGATAAGTTCCGTCCACTTTGTAAGGTTAGCTTTTATGTGTCAGCTTTGTGTGCCTTGCAAATGTGACTGCCTTGGAGCGGAAGCCTTTATGTGATTCTAATTTTTAATGAAGAGAATTTTTTGGAGTAAACCGCTTTACTTCTTCGCCTTTAAGCTATTTCGTTCCAAATACGGCACCAATCAATAAACTCACAAAGCCGGTAATGCTGGCAATTTGCCTGTATTGAAAAATAGCAAACCATTTATCTCTGAAAGAAGTCCAGTTTGAGGGAATAGTATCTGCCGACCATGTATTGATAATATCATTGATGGGTAAATTACCTTTTAATGTAAACAGAATTTCAGCAACCAATGCAACCAACGCAATTGTTGCTGTAATAAATACCAAACTGGTGGGTGTTTTTATGGTTGCAATTACAAGCAATACATTTGCCAACAATGCTGCGTAAATAACATATTTAAAGCTGGCTCTCATGCTGATGTCTATCAGCTTTCGTATTTCAGTGTAAGAACTTGCATTCAAATTAAGCTGCACCTGCTTTAATGAAAGTATGTACATGAAAGCCTGGCTTGCAATCATGGCGTATGCCAATAGTGTAATAATATAAATGATTTTGGTAGTCATAACTAAATTGATTTTTTGGTTATAAAATTGATTTCTTTTTTTGATAAACATAAGACCCACTATTGTAATTCAAACCTGCTTCACTTAAATATTTCGCTTAAGTGTGAGAAGAAGATAAGTGATATATAAAACTACCATGACAGCATCAACAATCACCGCTGTTCCTGCACCAAACCCCATATAACTTTCATTTGATGAAAGCACAAGTAGAATGAAGATAATCTTGCTGCTTCCGGCTATTACAAGAACGAATCTCCTTACCGATTTCATAAATGCACCGTAGATAAGCATAATACCAACAAGACCAATCAAAGCACCCCAATTCCGAACGATGATTTCGGCCAGAGGCACATCTATTGTTTGTCCAAAATTTGATATAAGCGATGCTTGAGGCGATATTAATGCCTGCAGCATGGTAAAAGTTAAAAGCCCCGAAATAAACATTACCCATTTAAAATTCGATATGAAAAAACGCATAGTTTAATAGTTTAATTTTTAACAAAGTATCACTTCTAAAAGTATTATTCAAATGGATATTTAAATTGTTCAGAATAGTCGTCTAATACCATTCCAATTTTCAGCAATCTGAAATCGGAATAACGTTTACCAATTACCTGAACACCAATAGGTAAGGAATCTTTACTGAGTGAAATTGGCATAGACAAAACAGGATTTTCCGTAAGTGTAAATGGAGTGGTATATGCTTGGGTTGACATATAATAATGCATGAGTTCCTTGTTTACTTCTATTGGGTTGTTGTAAATATTAAAATTTCCTAACTTTTTAGTCGGCTTATGATGTGGAAAAGCCTTTACTGAGCTTACAGGACAAATAAACACATCAAAATTGTCTAAGAAATTCTCCATTTGAGTAATGAATGAATCCTGTATGCTTAAGGCTTCCATATATTTTTCCACAGAAATTGGTTTAACAACATTCTGATGCATTGGCACATCTTTCAGAACTCCTTTAATAAAAGGATTCCCTATCCATTTTGCAAAATTTGAAGTCTTGTAGCCACCTTGCATACCTACAAAACTTCCCCATGTTTTCCAGGCAAGGTAAAAGTCAATTGGTGGCGTAATTTTTACAACTGTAACACCAGCTCTCTCTAACTTTGAAACGTAATCCTGAATCGCCTTTTTGATTTCATTATCTACAGGTACTCCACCAAACTCATCAGTCCATGCTATTTTCATGTGCTTTATGTCAATAGTATCTGTACATCTGTTTATGGGTATAAGTTTTTTATCGGTGTTGGTGGTTTGAGCAATAATATCCATAGCCAGTTGCAAATCTTCAATGGTTCTAGCTAATGGTCCTGCAACTGCTAGTGATTTTAATCCATTTGTTTTCTCTTTTGGGTCAGTTTGAATTCCCTGTAATGATACCACTCCAAATGTGGGTTTAAATCCAAATACGCCACAATAAGCGGCCGGCAGGCGGATCGAGCCTGCAAGGTCATTTCCAAATGACAGTGCTGTCATTCCTGTTGCAAGTGCAACCGCACAACCGCCACTACTACCTCCGCTAGTTCTATTGCTATCCCAGGCATTATTGGTTTTTCCGAAAACAGCATTATCAGTCTGCATGTCCATGGCTAATACCGATAAATTGGTTTTGCCAATAATAATGGCGCCTGCAGATTTCAGCAGTTTTACTAGCTCGGCATCTTTTGTTGGGATATGGTTTCGCAATGGTTCATATCCTGATGTGGTTGTCAGTCCTTGTGTTAAATAATTATCCTTAATCGTGATGGGGACACCATGTAGTCTCCCTAAATGATCACCATTCTTAATTGCTTCATCCGCTAATTTAGCCTGACGTAAAGCATTTTCCTTATCGACTAAAACTAGTGCATTAAAGATGCCGTTTTGGGCATCTATTTGTTGTAAGTAAGCAGAAACTACTTCATAGGAAGTTACTTCCTTGTTCCTGATTTTAGCTGCAATTTCTGTAGCAGACATAAATAAAATGTTGTTTTGTGCCATAAGTTGAATTGATAAAAAAGTAAAAAGAATTATTTTGATAATAAGCCTCATGTTATAAAGTTTGATTTCTTTTTTTAATAAACATAACACCCACTATTATCAGCCAAACCAGCCAAAGAGTACTTCCCATAAAGCCAGCCATATCCCATACAGGGAAACCTTTTATTACTGTTGCAAATAATTCTGCTTGTGCAAGCAGGTAAATAAATGAACTGGTAATACCGAGCGAGTTTACCCATTTTGGCATCAGTTTTAATTTAGCAAATGAAATGGTCATCATCACTGTCCATGCAATGGTAAAAAGTTGGCCTAAATGTTCGCCCAGTATCACACCACCAAACTGGTGAATGGTTTTAAAGGAAACGATGGCAGCGGCTTTTGTTGCTTCGTCTGTTGCATGCACAAACGAATCTGCCAATACAGGCACAACAAATGTCCATCTTAATAAGCCGATCATCTGAACAATTAAACCAATTACACCGATGGTTGTAGCCATGCGTACCAATGGTGCTTTGTTTTCAAATTTTTGACCAATCATGATATAGGCAGGTATTAAAGGAATACCGGTTAAAGCGAAAGCAAACCAAGTCCATACCAGTATATTTCCACCTTGGTAAAACTTGGTAAGAATTGTTCCGCTGTCCTGCCTTAAAATATCGGGATATTCAAAAATAATGGTTAATAGGGTGTAAGGAATGAGTAATGCAATTGCACTTACCATTAGTAAGGCTCCGATTGTTTTGATGTTACTTTTCATTTTGCTTTAGATTTTTGTTTGATAATGCAAAGTTGTATCAAGACAAACTTCCCTTCCAGGACATTTGTCCATAAATGCAGCAACTACTTATTTCTTAATTATCTTTTTTGAATTAACGAGTACCATTCAACCGTTTCTTTTACAATGTCTGAAGGGTAAGTAGCATGGTTGCCAAAGCGGCTTACATATTTATCATGGTTTACCAGGTAAGGATATTCAAACTGATAGGCCATTTCATATAGTTCTTTGATGAAAGAATTGAATAAGCCTGCGACTCTAATGACAAATTTTGGTGTAACAGATTTTTTTATTTTTTTATTGGTAACCACTTCAAACAAGTGTACCCATTTATCTAAGCTTAATGCAGGTGCATTCGGCACATGCCATATTTGTGCAAATGTATCATTTGCTATACCAACATTTATCATCGCAGCTGCAAAGTCATTGATATAAGTGAATGTGTGTGGTAATGCTATATTTCCAAACAGCATTACTTTTTTTCCTTGGTGCACACGATCTAAAAAATCTTTACCGAATATACCTTTATGAATGCGTGGACCAATAAAATCTGCAGCTTTTACAAAAGCAACCCTTTTGTTAAACGCATTGCCAGAGTAGAGCAGCGTATTTATTATAGCTGCTCGTATTTTGCCCTTTTTTGTGTTGGCAGTATGCGGCATTTGCTCATTCATTTCTTTTCCTACAACATTGCCGTATGAGTATAAGTTATCTGCAAAAACCAGCTTTGCATTGGTTTCGTTTAATGCATACGCAAGTGCAGTTGCTGTTGCCGGATAAAAGTCAGCCCATTTATCATAAGGCATATCTGTACAACTAAAAATTAGATCAGACCTGTTGGCAATAGCTTTCATATCTGTTTTAGATGTTACATCTGCGGCTGTTACATCTACGTTTTGCGGAATTGGTATGTTCAATTTTCCTG
>CALRUV010000110.1:0-11608 GCA_943371455.1 Chitinophaga pinensis
TTACAACATCTGGGTATTCACCATGTGTGTCTACAAAATTACCCTGCACATCAAATTTTCTGCGCATTACAGGTGTAATTAAAATTGGATTTGCTCCTTTTGTTTTTGCATCATTCACAAACCGCATCAGGTTGCTTCGGTAATTTGTTTGTGGTGCTGCAAAGCGGTTAGTGTCTTCCACTTTGGCGTCATTGTGTCCAAATTGAATGAGCACCCAATCACCTTTTTGCAAATATTTTAGAACAGAATCCCATCTTCCCTCTTTTATAAAACTTTTGGTGCTTCTTCCATTTACAGCATGGTTCTTGATTTGAACAGACTTATTAAAATATTGCGGTAACAATTGTCCCCAGCCTCTTTCAGGATTGTCAGCTAATGGTTTGTTGGCCATGGTAGAATCACCAATCAGGTAAATTGTTCTTTTTTGTTCTGGCAAACCAAATGCAGTAAACAAAATGATGGTGAAGTAGGCGAGTATTTTTCTTATAGTTATGGTCATGATTAACAATCGATTTCTACTTAAAAGTATAGCAGTTATTTTTTCAATGCACTTTGAAAAAGGATTACACTTAACCCCCTTTGAATTCCCCCTGCAATGCTAACAAGTAATCTGCCAATTAAATATAAGCCAGGCCATAATATTTACGCAATCGTTCCCGGTTATATTTCCTTCACAAATGAATACTGGTAAGGCTTTTAACAAAATTTAACTCATTCTACCAGCTGCTTTTCTAATTCTTCCGGCATCCATAAAAACCCCTCTTTTAACACTGTTTTTCTGCCAAATAAGCGAGGTTCTATAAATAGTGTAATTTTAAAGCTCCGCAAAGCCTTGCCCGCTTAAAAGGCTACAAATTAGAAATGATGAAGTATGAAGCCGTTACCATAAAAGATATTGCCAAGGCATTGGGGCTGTCTACTTCTACCGTATCGAGGGCATTACGCGATAGTTATGAGATCAGTCCGGAAACAAAAAAAATGGTTTTAGAATACTCAGAGAAAATTCATTACCGTCCTAACCCTATTGCACTTAGTCTAAAAGAAAAAAGAAGTCGTTCCATAGGAATCATCGTTTGTGAAATTGCCAATAGTTTTTTCTCGCAGATCATTAATGGTATCGAATCCATTGCTTATGATAAGGGTTATAATGTGATCATTGCCCAGAGTCATGAATCTTACGACAGGGAAGTGATCAATGTGCAGTATTTAGCATCCAGATCAATTGACGGATTGCTCGTATCCGTTTCTTCAGAAACACAGGATCTGGAACATTTGCGCAATCTTCATGAGCGGGGCTTTCCTATTGTTTTTTTTGACAGGATAGTGGAAGAAATGGATACCCATAAAGTGATCGTTGATAATTTCAAAGGCGCTTACGATGCTACTGTTCACCTGATTAAAAGCGGCTACCTGTGTATTGCGGCACTTGCCGGGTCGGAATACTTATCCATCACTAAAGAGCGGTTACTTGGATACCGGAAGGCACTGGAAGATCATGGCATGCCTTTTCAGGAATCGGCCATTCAATATTGTTTACATGGAGGTATGTTGTACAATGAGGTTGAACATGCATTGGATGAACTTTTGAAACAGCCCAATAAACCCGATGCCATTATTGCATCCGCAGATAAGTTAACCACCAACTGCCTGCGCTATTTTAAAAAATTATCAATTAAAGTACCGGATGATATTGCATTGATTGGTTTCTCAAATCTGGATCTAACGGATCTCTTATCCCCTTCTTTATCGGTTGTTAGGCAGCCTGCTTTTGAAATTGGGGAGATAGCAACTGAGTTATTGATAGCGCAGATCGAAAGTAAAAGACCTATCCAGGAATTTGAAAGAAGAATACTACCACCAGAATTGATTATACGAGAATCAACCTCGAAATAAAAACCGTGCCCTAGTGCCTTTGTGTGCAATATTTTTTCACACAAAGGCACTAGGGCACGGTTAGAAGAGTGGTATTAGAGTGGCAGTTTTACTGCTTGCCTGGCTAGTAATTTCCATTGCCCTCTTTCTTTTGCAAAGACCAATAATAATTTTAGTTTAACCGTACCAGGTTTACCCCCATCAATATTAGTAGCATATAAGCCATGACGTACAACAGCGAAATTTTGAAAAACAGAAACGGTCTGTTCAGAAAGATCAATGGTTACAAAATCTGATTTACCACTCACAAAAGCAGCAACAAATTCTGCCTTGTTCTCTACTTTTCCGCCAGAATGCCCATAGCTAAGACTATCTGATGTAATAGCTTCGAGTGAAGCCTGGTCGCCATCAATCATTGCTTTGCGTAACTTTTCAACTGCGTCTGATACTGCCTTCTGATCTTTTGTTTGAGAGATGGCAGAAAGAGAAATCAAAGAAAAAAGGAATCCGATAAATAAATATTTCATTTGAGTTGTTTTATACTCTAATGTAAGGTATTCAATGCATTAATTTAAACAAGTATTGATGAAATGGGTAGTAGTAATGAAAATGGAAAAAAGCATCACCATTTGGCCAAAAGGATAGACTATTGCAATAGAATGGCAGCGATTATTGATGGGCATGGCAAGTAGTTTGTTAATCTTTGTCTCTTTGGGTTGATTTGACTGTTCATTGGGTTTAGCCAACATTCCTCCCAATAGCTCAAATCATCCCAATGTTACATCTATAAAGACAATAGAGAATCGGAAAATGATTTTTTTTCTACGCAATCGTTACCGGGAACGATACCATGCAACCAAATTTTGTGATTAAGTCACCCCTGTATAGATTTTAGAGGTGGAATACCTATTTTTAATAGCTACAAACCAAACGATTGCCATGACAATATTCAAACAGCGTCTCAGTTTCATGCAGATCATCAATATGAATGTTGGATTTTTTGGCATTCAGTATAGTTTTGGCCTTCAACAGAGTGCAGTAAACCCTATTTACGATTTTCTGGGCGCCCAACCAGATCAGATACCTTTACTGAATCTTGCGGGCCCGATGACTGGCTTATTGATACAACCCATTATTGGCGCCATGAGTGATAAAACCTGGCATCCAAGGTTTGGAAGAAGAAAGCCTTATTTTCTGATTGGTGCTATATTCTGCAGTTTGTGTTTATTTATTTATCCATTCAGCAGTTCCTTATGGATGGCGGGCGGTTTATTATGGATATTGGATGCCGCCAATAATACGGCAATGGAACCTTATCGTGCGTTTATTGCTGATAAGTTACCTCCTTCGCAAATGGCTACGGGTTTTTTAACGCAAAGTTTTTTTACAGGACTGGGCATTACACTAGCGAATATTTCCTTGTTCGCTTTTCAAAAAATTACCTTTTTAAAACAGTCGCATGGCGCTATTCCCTATTGGGTATTTGGTTCTTTTTTCTTGGGTTCCTTGTGTTCTATAAGTTCTGTTTTATGGTCTATCACCAAAACCCCAGAAATTCCACCAACAGCCGAAGAACTGGCAGCCTTAAAAGCTGAGAAGAAAAATATATTTACGCCATTTCTGGAAATCGCACATGCCATTAAAGATATGCCGAAGGTAATGTGGCAGTTGGCATTGGTGTACTTGTTTCAATGGTATGCACTTTTCTGCTATTGGCAGAATGCATCTAAAAGTATTGCACAATCTGTTTGGAAAACCTCACCAGCAAAAGACCCGGCTTTGTATGAAGAAGCGGTAGGATGGGCTGGATTGGTCAATGGCTGGTATAATGTAATTACATTCTTATCGGCATTTGGGTTGGTGATACTTGCCAAAAAATACAGTCCAAAAGCCGTACACATTGTTTGTTTAATGATGGCAGGTGTGGGTCTTTTACTCTTTCCGCATATTGAAAATAAATATTTACTCTTTGCGCCTATGACTGGGTTTGGTATTGCATGGGCAAGTATGATGGGCGTTCCCTATTTGATGGTGGTGAACCAGATACCAAAAGAAAGATATGGTGTATACATGGGCATCATTAATATGATGATCGTAATACCGATGATTTTACAAACCACCACTTTTGGTTTTGTACTGGATCATTTTTTAGACAATGACCCCGGTAAAGCCATCAGCTTTGGCGGTGTATTATTATTAATTGCTTGTGCAGCTACTTTTTTAATTAAAACAGTTAAATCGGATGATGATGAAATGGTGATGCCTGTAGGAAGTGGACATTAGATTGACGAATGTTGAAACGCTTGTCCGCCGACTCGTCCTCTGGAGCTTCAGCGAAGGAGGAAGCTTCAGCGAAGGAGGAAATGTTGAGCAAGAAATTTTGAATGTTGAGTAGAATTTTGAATAATAAATATTAAAGGACTTGTTCACCTACGATTCGCTTCGGTGAACAAGTCTACCATTGTAAAGCATAGGGGAAATGATGATTAAAATTATTAAGCCATGAAAGTTTTATGTATTGGTGAAGCATTGATTGATATGATCTGTACAGATAAAGGGAGTACTTTGTCTGCGGGTCAAAATTTTTTAAAAAAACCGGGAGGCGCTCCTACCAATGTTGCTGCTGCGATTGCCGCATTGGGTGGTGAAGTTGCATTATTAGCAAAAGTGGGGAATGATCCATTTGGCATGCAATTGATTGCTGTAATGGAAGAATTTGGCGTATCCACCAAATGGATGAAAAAAGATGATAGCCATTTTACCACATTCGCTTTTGTTTCATTGATGGAAGATGGTGAAAGAGATTTTGTTTTTAATCGCGGTGCCGATGGTGAATTAACCATGAGCGAAGTAGATGAAATTAGTTTGGATGATATTTCGATTGTACATTTTGGTTCTGCAACCGGTTTTCTTCCAGGACCATTACAGGCGGCTTATGTAGGTCTATTACAAAAGGCGCTGTCAAAAAATATTTTGATCAGCTTTGATCCCAATTACAGACACTTATTATTCCGTAACCATCTACCAAGTTTCATCCAGCAATCCTGGAACTTCCTCCATGCCTGCGATTTTTTTAAGCTAAGCGATGAAGAAGCCATGCTTTTAACAGGAACCCATTCTGTTGAAGATGCTGCACGTCAATTACTCGAAAGAACCAAAGCCGTCTTTGCCATTACACTTGGAAAAGAAGGAACCCTATTTGGTTTTAAAGGTGCTACTTCAATTATTCCTAGCATTCAGGTAAAGCCAGTTGACACTACCGGAGCCGGAGATGCTTTTGTGGGGGCTGTTTTGTATCAGCTTTCCGAAAAAACAAAAACTGCCATCCATTTGTTATCAAATGATGATTGGACTAAGATCATCACCAACGCCAATAAAGCCGGAGCCAGAACCTGTGAATACCTGGGTGCCATGGAAGCTTTTAAACATTTAAATAACCAGATCTTTCAATAAATAGCTAACGTGTACCAACATAGTCTTCATAACAGAATCAATCTTATTTGCGACCAGGAAGACCTGATATTGAATGGACCTAATAAGATTTTCTATACCCGCCTGATCGCCAATACTGCTGCGATACGCGATTTATACATAGGCATTTATGGAAATCATGCACAAGCAGAAAAGGCATTTGATGCTCTGATACATACCATCATCAAAGCTTACAAGGAGCGCTCTGTTGTGTTAAAAGAAGTTGATACACAAAAAGAACAAAAAGAATATTGGTACCTGAGCAATGAACTTACAGGCATGAGCTTGTATGTAGACCGATTCTGCGGAAGTCTGTCGGCAATGGAAGAAAAGCTGGATTATTTTAATAAGTTAGGGGTAAATCTTTTACACCTGATGCCTTTATTTCAAAGTCCGCCTAATGAAAGTGACGGTGGCTATGCGGTAAGTGATTTTAGGGTTGTAAATAATAAATTCGGTTCCTTGCAAGACCTGCAGCAGCTAAGAAAAAAAATGAAGGAGCGGGATATCTATCTCATGATTGACATAGTGCTCAACCATACTTCGCACAAACATGAGTGGGCAGAAAAAGCTAAGCAGGGTGAAAAAGAGTTTCAGGATTATTTCTATATGTACGATGATAGAATTATTCCCGATCAATTTGATCAGCAAATGCCGGATATTTTTCCGGAAAGCTCACCGGGCAATTTCACATATATTGAAGAGTGTAAAAAATGGGTGATGACCGTTTTTCATCATTATCAGTGGGATCTGAATTATACCAACCCAGCAGTATTCAATGCCATGCTGGAAACCATTTTCTTTTATGCAAATCTGGGAGTTGATATTTTACGGATAGACGCACCCGCTTTTATCTGGAAACAAATGGGTACCAGTTGTCAGAACCTGCCACAGGCGCATGAACTATTACGATTGATCAAACAATGTGTGCAGGTAGCAGTCCCGTGTATGGCTTTGCTGGGCGAAGCCATAGTAGCACCCAAAGAAATCATGAAGTATTTCGGAACAGATCTATATACTGGAAGAGAATGCGATTTTACTTACAATGCAACACAGATGGCCCTGCAATGGGATGCATTGGCTACTGGTGATACAAGAATCATGCTTGCAGCGCAACAGGACTTACTGCAAAAACCCTATGGATGCAGTTGGATTACTTATACGCGTTGTCATGACGATATTGGTTTGGGTTATGATGATTCAATGATCGCATCAGCAGGTTTTAATGCCTATGAACACCGATCTTATTTGAAAGATTTTTATGCAGGCATACATGCTTACTCTACTGCATCAGGCGCATTATTTTCTGTAAACCCTAAAACACAAGACGCGCGCATCAGTGGCTCATTGGCTTCCTTGTGTGGTTT
The DNA here is from genome assembly GCA_943371455.1 of Chitinophaga pinensis. Lineage (GTDB taxonomy): Bacteria > Bacteroidota > Bacteroidia > Chitinophagales > Chitinophagaceae > Sediminibacterium > Sediminibacterium pinensis_J. The sequence continues at coordinate 6,711 of CALRUV010000110.1, forward strand.
GGAGAAGGCATTAGCAAATAATGATACAGCCGCAACGGATATCGCTATTCGCAAAATAATACTGATGCAGGCGCAGAGTTTTTTTATTGGCGGATTACCGATGCTCTTTTATGGAGATGAAGCCGGATACACCAATGATTATTCTTACTTGCAGGATCCTGCTAAAAGTTATGATAACCGATGGATGCATCGACCAGTTATTGACTGGAAGAAAAACGCACGCACGGAACTGACTGATAGCATTGAGGAAAGGATATACAGCGCCACCAAAAAATTAATAAGCCTCCGAAATAAATTAACTGTTTTGAGCGACAGAAAAAATATACGCTGGCTATCACAACACAATATACATATAGCGGGTTTTCTTCGATCTGAGGGTGAAGATCAATTGTATTGTTTATTCAATTATAGCCCCAAAGCAGCATATATCACCTGGTATACTTTTAAAGAAAATGGGCCTTCTCCTGTAAAGTTATACGATCATTGGGCAGATAAGAGATATACGGTAGGCGCAGATAATGAATATTTAGTGATAGCTCCTTATTCATTTTGTTTATTGAAAGTAGCAGATTAATGAACGAGGCATACCTAAATATTTTTTACTACTCCAATTCTCAATAAATAAGAAAGGCATGACATTGCAAAAAATGCATGTCATACCTTTTTACTATTTTTTATTAGAACCTTATAGACAATCCTACATTTACCGCATAATCAGCAAAAGCAGCATCACCCTGTGCATACTTTCCATTAATATCCGTAGAGATCTTATCCGGAACACTTTGTGTTCTGCTTCTGGTTAGAGCGATTGGCACAAATGTATAAATCTCCATGTTTTTGAAAGAATAGGTAATACCCGGCTCTGCTGTAATAATATAGCCAGGTCTCCTGAATCCTTCACTACCACCAATTAGGTCATATACAGGTATACACTCTTCGCGTAACCCTGCAGAAAAAGTGAATTTATTAGACATCAAACTCAATCCGCCCCTGACCATAAACTGATCCGGCACACTCATCACATCACTAGTAATAGCCACTGAATTAGCAGAAGGTGTTCCACCCCGGGCAGTAGATGTTCCGTTTGCCTCACGTGGATTCATGAGATAATAAAAATTTCCATAAAAGCTAAGGTTACGGGAAAGGCTATAATAAGCATTTATCTCAGTAGTAAATCCGGTTCCGCCATCACCTAATTGTATCGACTGATCAACCGGTCCCGTAATTCTTGTACCCGGAGTTGCTGTATAAAACTTGTCGGTGTATTTATAATCTCCGGTTGGTAATTTGATCCCTAAACCTAACTGAATATTACCCTTTTTCCCTTTGGCCGGATCAATCATCCAATAGTAAGCGGCCAGTCTCATATCCCCTAATCCAAAAGAAGATGTTTCATGTCTTTCTTTACCACCATGCTCGTATAAAGAGGAACGCTTATTGGCTATGATGGGCAGATCCATAAATAATGACCATCTTTTATTAAGCACCCTGGTGAGTGCCATATCCATAGTATAAGAATGATTGATTACCTGCGTTCCCTGTTCTATGCGGTGTGTTTGTTCTACCGTGCCCACATAGTGTCTGAAAGAATTGAAATAGCGGTTATTGATATTAAGTGTCCATTTGGGAGATGTTGCTGTTACTTCTTCATTGTTCCCATGATCCATGGTACAAAGTCCGCCAACGCTTCTGATGGCAACACAGCCCTGAGCTTGCACACACGACGATACGCCGAATGTAGCAATAAAAAATATGATGAGTGATTTCATGAAAATATTTTTAGGTATGGTTATAGTGTGTAATAGTGTTTTATTTCTTCTTCATTTGTAAACGAGTTGCTACTAATTGACCTACATTTTTTCCTATTTCAGTGCTTACGATACAGGAATTATGAAAATGTAAACCTCCATAAAATCTCGCCCAGTTATTTTCTTCTGCAGCAGCTCTGAAAGATTTGAAAGACCGACTCTTAATGCCGAACTCCAATTCTGTAGAATCTGTAAAAGCTAAATTATCTCCATACACACTGGTTAATGCTTCAGCGGCAGAAGAGGATATGGTGCTATGACCACAGGTATATTCCGGGAAAGCTGGTGTTTGCAGCAACGGTCGCCAGTTGGCATCTAAATATTTATTGATGACTGTTTCTGGTCTTACCGTATTGTATTTGTATTTCACATACCAGCATTGTATAAAAGAATCAAAGAGTGCGATACTCGTTTTTGCATAAGCATATACGGTGGTGGCATAATCGGCTTTCGCAACTTTAGAAGCTATGCCAATGACACCCATCCAATGCCCGGGTGGTGAAAATTTCTTACTGCCATACATTACATGACCAGTAACATTCATCTTAAATGGATTATCATCCCAAAATTCAGCGATATGTTTTTGCTCGGGAGTTAAACTGTCAACAGCATCTTTGATCTTGATCACTTCCTTGTAATAAACACTATTCTTGTCCGTAATATTAAAGTCGGGCGGTGGTGGGGGTGCAAAAACAGAAGCACTGTCTATCACCATGGGTCTGATCTTCATCCAATGAGGTTCAGCAGCTGATCCATATAAAGGTGGTGTAGGAACCCATCTTCCGGGAATATCCATCACCGTATATTTTTCTGCGCCGCGTGTTTCCAGGTAATTATCTTTTTTACTCCAACGGATAATAGATGCCGAAACACTATCAGCCAAAACCTGTGATGCTTTTTCTACGGAAGAAGATAAGCCCTTATCGCGTGCTATCTGTAAAATACTGTCCTTATAAATTTGCATACTGCCCTCAGGAAAAGTTACCGCTTCGCCTACTTTCATATAAGCTAATAATGCAGCCAGCTCCAGATCAACATCCTTATTTACAGGAGGAACTGAAATGGTTTGTAAGCCATGTAATTGCCCGGCCAATGTTTGGTATTGATCAGGATAGCCCGTTACCATTACTTCATAAGCCGCAATAGCTGCATATACATAATTACGCGAAGCTACCATGGGCGGGAAATTATTACCCATCACCACTGTATTGAGTTCATGTACTGTTTGACTGAATAATTCTGGATTGTGCAGGTAGGTTTTGTACTCCTCACTTTGTTTACAGGAGTATAAACCAATAATTACACAAAGACCCAGGCAGAGTCTTTTCATATAACTGAAAATTAAAAGGGAATGAGAATAAATTGCTTAATGAACCAACCCTAAGCTTGTGGTGGCTTATCAATCAGGCTCAGGTAGTCAGACTTCAGGCGAGCAGAAACCGTTCTATTCCAGGTTTCGGAAGCATCAGCATTCTTAAACTGCCAGGAAAAGAAATAGTGATCATCTGTAAAATCCTGTACAGAAAATTTCACTGCGTGATTGTGATGTGAAGGAGCCTTCTTGGAATTAGTATTGGAGAGAAAATCATTAGCCAATCTTGCAAATTCATCACGTGCATTTTTTATTCCTGCACGTATAGGGTTGGGGATACAGCGAAGTTCCAGTGAATCCTGGTAGAAACGACGTTCAACATAAGTATAAGTAACCCCATTGATCTCGATATTTCCATCAACCCTTTCAAATTTTTCGGAACTGGTACCGTAGGGTAAACTGGCCGGCACTTTAAAACTAATGAGGGCTGATTCATCGTACTCATTATTATCCAAAGCAATTTCCATCTGACGGTCGGCATATTCTTCAAAATAACCAGTCAACAAGCGGTATCCACCCCAGTTAAATAGGAGGATCCCCAAAAGCAGTATGGAAGAAATTCTCTTCAACGCTGTGAAAATAACAAAAAGCTATTTAACTGTAAAGATTTTCTTTTCTGGTCCCACCCCTTTGATAGTGAGGCTTTTCCAGTGTTTTGGCAAGGCAGATTTTATCTGGGTGATACCTTCTGGCGTTATCTCTAATCCACCAAAGCCCATCAAAACACTTTGAATAATACCTCCCGCTCCTGTGGCAAAATAAGGATTGGTACCTCCTTTGGTTTCTGCTATTACCCGAAATGGCGGGTTCAAATTAGGTAAGTAAGCATCCTGAAAAAAGTGATAGGCTTTGGCTCCATCTCCCAATCTTGCATATAACAAAGTAAAAATCGCTTGTGTCATGGCAGGCGTTCCTTCATTGGGTACCCTGGTTTCATAAAATGTCAGGTCCTTTCTAATTTGTGCCACATCATTCACTTCTTTTAATGGATAAGCCAATAAATTCACATCTGCCTGTTTAATGCCTTCTCCTTTGTATGTGGCATGTTCTTTTGTAACCCCATTGTCCATTTTTAAGATGGGAATATTTGCAGCAACATGCATCCAATCTGGATCAGCTTTTATACCTAATAGTTTTGCTGCTGCTGTTGCATTTTGTAGAACAGCTTTGGCTGATGCATTTGTCCAGGCATTATTATCTACATTCTCCGCCCACTCATCTGCGGCTACCACATTTTTTATATCGTATTTACCTGGACCATTTCTTTCCACCCTGCTTGCCCAGAAATCCGCTATCTCTTTGATTACCGGCCAGCCTTTTTCTTTGAGCCATTCTTTGTCTTGTGTAACACAATAATAATTCCAGGCAGCAATACCCACACATGCGGTGATATGGTGTTCAAATGGACCACTCAATGCCCAAACCGGCGTTTCTTCTACACCTGTTGCAGCACTCTCCCAGGGAAACATAGCACCTTTATACCCATGGTTAAATGCATTTCTTTTGGCAGCACCCAAACGTTGAAACCTATATTCTACAAGACTTTTAGCCATTTCAGGATGCAATACCAAATAAGAAGGATACATCCATAATTCGGTATCCCAGAATACATGACCATTGTATCCAAGACCACTTAAGCCCATAGGTGAAGGACTCATATCGGTTCCCTCACGAACAAAAGAATAGAGATGATAGAGCATACTATGAATATCCTGTTG
>CALRUV010000111.1:0-11578 GCA_943371455.1 Chitinophaga pinensis
TATAACGTCTGTTACTGAAAAGATTGGCTGTACCCCACAATAGTTTTACGCCACTTTCAGCTTGCTTTTGTTTGGCATACTCTACCAATGCATGCAAGCGTTTTTCATTGTCGGCCACATCATTGGTATAGTCAACTACATCTACATCATGAAAGCAGTAATAGGGAATATTCATTTTGGTGATGAACTCAAAAGCCGCGTCCATCTTGTCTTTGGCCCTTTCCACCGCATCCGCTTTTTCATTCCAAGGGAAAATATGGGTAGGTTCTCCAAAAGGATCTCCACCATTGCCCACAAATGAATGCCAGTAGGCACAGGCAAAGCGCAGCCAGTCTTTCATAGGTTTACCAGCTACCACTTTGTTTTCATCATACCAACGAAAGGCCAATGGATTATCAGATCCAGTGCCTTCAAATTTAACCTGTCCTATTCCTGTAAAAAATTCTTTGTCGCCTGTTAACACTTTCATGTTCTTACGTTTTATTGATTATGAATTAAGATTGTTTTAATTTTTCTTGAAGCAATTCTTTCCATTGCTGGTATGCTGTTTCCAGGTTACTATTTTTAACGGGTTCTACCACTTGAATTTTCTTGCTTTTAGTAAATGCCTCTTTTGCATCTTTAAATATTCCGGCACCAATACCTGCGCCAATGGCAGCGCCTACACTTCCATCACAATCATACAATTCAACAGGCACGCCGGTTGCATTAACAAATGATTCGCGGAAAACCTCACTCAAAAAAAGATTGGCTTTACCTGCACGGATAACGTTGGGGTGAAGTCCATTACTTCGCATAATATCCAATCCATAACGAAATGCAAAGGCAATGCCTTCTTGCGTTGCACGATACAAATGTGCCGGTGTATGTTTGTACAGATCAATCTGCAGGAGCTGTGCATTGACCGTTTTATTATTCAACATTCTTTCTGCACCATTCCCAAAAGGAAGGATAGATAAGCCATCAGATCCGGCGTTGATTTTTCCGGCTGCTGCATTCATTTCTGTATAAGACAATTGTGATCCTGTAGCCGTTCTGATCCAGTTGTTCATAATACCTGTGCCATTAATACATAATAGGATCCCCAGTCGCATTTGGTCTGCCGTATGGTTCACATGGGCAAATGTATTTACGCGTGATTCTTTGTCATATGATAATACATCACTAACAGAATAGATCACACCGGAAGTACCTGCTGTTGCTGCTACTTCGCCGGGTTCCAGTACATTCAATGATAGTGCATTGTTTTGCTGATCACCTGCTTTATAAGAGATAGGAATGCCGGCCTTCAAAGATAAAGTGCTGGCAATTGCTGCTTGTAAAGTGCCGTGGGAACTAAATACATTGCGGATCTCCGGTATTAAAGCAGTATCGAAACCAAAATAATGGAACACATCTTTTGATAATTCATTTTGGGCAAAATCCCAGAAAATCCCTTCGGATAATGCTGCGATGGTAGTAGTTGTTTCGCCAGTAAATTTCATAGCGATAAAATCTCCGGGCAACATTATTTTATGAATCTTCCGGTATATTTCTGGTTCATTGGCCTTAACCCATGCCAGTTTGGATGCAGTAAAATTACCGGGCGAATTCAACAAATGTGCCAGGCATTTATCCGCACCTATTTTTTCAAAAGCTTCATTACCTATCGCAACGGAACGACTATCACACCAAATAATACTATTTCTTAACACCTGTTGCTGTTCATCAACTAAAACCAGCCCATGCATTTGATAGGCTATACCTATTGCACTGATGTCATTTAGGTTGTATTTACCGGATGCATTGACTTTGAGGATAGCTTCCTGAACATGTATCCACCATAAATCAGGTGATTGTTCGGCCCAACCGGGGTTGAGGGCTGTGATACCTGTTTCCGTTTCTGGGTAACTGGTAGATACCAATGTTTGCTGGGTGTTAGCATCAACAACCGATACTTTGATAGAAGAAGTTCCCAGATCAATTCCTAATAATAACATGTTGATTTTTTCTTACTTGGTAATTTTATCCTGAAATATAGTTCGCTTAAAATAAGGACCTGCGAATTGAATGAAATTTAACCAGTTAGGTAATGCAGTCACCAGATTTACATGTAATGAAGGTGCTCGCATAGCTGCCGGAAAAATGATGCTAAATTCCATTTTTACAGAAAAAAAGTTGTTGGCAAAAACAAGCTCTTGTTTCATACATTTTTTTTAAAAGCAATGGAATAATACCTGCAATGGAGACAATTTATCCATCGATCCCAATAAGGTATTCAAGAGACAATATCGGAAGAAAAAAGCAAATTGCAACCGATTGCAATATTTTTTTTAATTCAAAGGTTTTTTGTACTTTTTACCCTGATTTGTAATAATTGTTGCAGGAACTGTAAAAAGCTAGTTTGCCTGATAGTGCATGATTTATATGGCAAAAAGCTATCATTCAATAGATTATTGCACTTGCTTAAATTGCCCAATGCAAGTTATCAGCATTGTAACCGATTGTAATATATGTCGAAGGAAAAAGAAATCACCATTTACGATATTGCCAGCCAACTTGGTTTGTCAGCCGCTACTGTAAGCAGGGCTTTAAAAGACCATCCCGCCATTAATAAACATACTAAGAAAAAAATAACGGATCTGGCAGGAAAACTGGGTTATCGTTCAAACACTTTTGCCAGTAATCTCCGACAACAAAAAACAAATACCATTGGCGTGATCTTTCATGAATTGCGAAGCCAGTTCATGGTAGCTGTACTTGCAGGTATTGAAAAAATCACCACAGAAGCAAACTACGATTTGATCATAGGCCACTCTTCTGAAACCTATGAAAAAGAAGCTGCCAATGCCAGAAACCTTTTTCATAAAAGAGTGGATGGCATCATTGCGTCTCTGGCATTTGACACAGAAGACCTAACTCATTTTGCTCCTTTTGTACAAAAGGGAATCCCCGTAATATTTTTTGACCGTGTATTTGAAAATAGTGATGGCGTTAAAGTAATCATCAACAATCGCAAAGCGGGTTATGAAGCAACAAAACACCTGATCGATCAGGGATGTAAAAGAATTGTACATGTAACAGCTAACCTCAAAAGAAATGTGTATTCAGAACGCTTGGCAGGTTATAAACAGGCACTATCAGAAGCCGGTATCAAATGCAAAGAAAAATACCTGATCATCAACGACCTCACAGAAAAGGCAAGTGTGGACGCTGCTAAGAAGATCATGGCGATGAGTCCCTTACCTGATGGCATTTTTGTAACCAATGATTTTTGTGCGGCCGTGATCATACAAACCTTAAAAGAAGCCAATATTAAAATCCCAGAAGACATTGCCATTGTTGGCTTTAACAATGATGTGATCTGTAAAATAATTGAGCCTAAGTTAACCACCATCAATTACCCGGGTATAGAAATTGGAGAAATTGTTGCCAGAAATCTGGTAAGCCATTTACAGGGTAATGCCAATATGAACCTTACCAATACCATCATTATAAAATCTGAGTTGATCGTGCGGGCATCTTCTCTTCGTAAAAAAACAAATAAATCCAGCGCAAAAAAATGAAAAAAACAACCCTATTCCTTTTACTAATTATAAGTCGGTCATTTGTTTATGCAGATGATGGCTATCGTTTGTGGCTGAAGTACGACAAACTAAATGATCAGCATATTTTAAACGCTTATAAGCAATCATTAGCCGGAATTATTATCGAAGGCAAATCAGCAACACTGGATGTTTCAAAAGAAGAATTGTTAACAGGATTAAAAGGCTTGTTGAATAGCGATGTTCCCATCTTAAAAGCTGTTCAAAAAAACAGCCTGGTTATAGGCACACCTGCCAATTCTCCTTTGATCGCTTCTTTAAATTTGCCTTCTTTAAAAGGATTAGGTAAAGAAGGATTTCTTATTTATTCGATAAAAATAAAAGATCAGCCCTGTATAGTAATTGCTGCAAATACAGATATGGGCTTGCTTTACGGCAGTTTCCATTTTTTACAACGCTTACAAACCCAAAAATCAATTGCCAATTTACAAATAGAGAGTACACCAAAAATTCAATACCGGTTACTAAATCACTGGGATAATATGAACCGCACAGTTGAAAGAGGCTATGCAGGATTTTCTATCTGGAAATGGCATTTATTACCCGGCTATATAGACCAACGTTATCGAGATTATGCAAGAGCCAATGCCTCTATTGGTATTAATGGAACCGTTATCACCAATGTGAATGCCAATGCGCAGATGATGAGCCCAAACTATTTAATAAAAGTAGCTGCGCTGGCAGATATATTCCGGCCATATGGCATCAAGGTTTATTTATCCGCAAAATTCAGTGCACCGATTGAGTTGGGAAGACTTAAAACAGCCGATCCATTTGATGAATCTGTAAAAGACTGGTGGCGTAAGAAAACGGATGAGATCTATGCTCTGATTCCTGATTTTGGTGGATTTATTGTAAAAGCTAATTCTGAGGGACAGCCCGGACCACAAAATTACAAACGTACCCATGCAGATGGTGCCAATATGCTGGCAGATGCATTGGAGCCGCACAAGGGCATAGTGATGTGGCGTGCATTTGTGTATAGCAATGAAACGCCTACTGATAGAACCAAACAGGCGTATGATGAATTTAAACCATTTGATGGCACTTTTAAACCGAATGTTATAGTTCAGGTAAAAAACGGGCCACTGGATTTTCAACCTAGAGAACCTTTTCATCCGCTATTTGGTGCCATGCCCAAAACACCCTTGTTACTGGAGTTTCAATTAACACAGGAGTATCTGGGGCAAGCAACGAATCTGGTATATGAAGCCCCTTTGATGAAAGAAGTATTGGATGCTGATACCTATTCAAACGGAAAAGGCTCCTCTGTTGCAAAAATTATTGACGGTTCTATCCAAACGCAATCAATTACTGGTATTGCAGGCGTAAGTAATATTGGTGATGATCGCAACTGGTGTGGTCACCCCTTTGCGCAAGCCAATTGGTATGCATTTGGAAAACTGGCATGGGACCATAGTTTAACATCAGAAAAAATTGCGGATGACTGGATCAAAATGACCTTAGGCAATAATGAAAAAATAGTTTCAGCCAGTAAAAAAATGATGCTAGGTTCCAGAGAATCCCTGGTAAATTATATGACACCACTCGGGCTTCACCATATCATGGGTGATGGTCATCATTATGGGCCTTCCCCCTGGTCAGACAGATTAGGCAGGGCCGACTGGAACCCTGTTTATTATCACCGTGCAGATTCTATAGGCATAGGTTTTGACAGAACCATTAAAGGAAGTAATGCATTAGAACAATACCAACCCCAGGTTCAAAATTTGTATAAAGATGTAGCATCCTGTCCGGAGGAATATTTGTTGTGGTTCCACCATGTAAGCTGGACATATAAAATGAAGTCTGGTAAAACCTTATGGGATGAACTTGCCGGAAAATACCAATCGGGTGTTAATGATGTACGTTCTATGCAACAAAACTGGTTTACCCTTAAAGGCCTCATTGATAAAGAACAATTTGAACAGGTGAACATGCTGTTAGCAGTGCAGGAAAAAGAAGCGGTATGGTGGAAAAATGCTTGTCTCTTATATTTTCAAACATTCTCCAAGATGCCTTTCCCTACTGGATTTGAGCTGCCAGATCGTAATTTGGAATATTATAAAAGTTTACGATTTCAGTTTGCTCCGGGAAATGGGGGCAGCAATTAATTTAAAAAATAAAAATCATCATGATACATTCAAAAAAAGGATTTTCTACTACCATTTTGCTCCTGGCAATTAGTACCTGTATGGCGCAAAATAAGGGCACATTAAAAAAGCAACCCCTCTCACAGCCACTGGTATCACATATTTTTACGGCTGATCCGTCTGCACATGTATTCAATGGCAGGATCTATATTTATCCTTCACACGATTTTGAGGCAGGTGTGAAAGAAGATGATCTGGGAAGTCATTTTGCCATGAAAGATTATCATATTCTTTCAATGGATGAGATCACTGGCAAAGTAACCGACCATGGCGTAGCATTGGATATCAAAGATGTTCCATGGGCCGGAAGACAAATGTGGGCGCCTGATGCAGCATTTGAAAAAGGAACTTACTACTTATACTTTCCTGTAAAAGACAAGACTGATATTTTTAGAATAGGTGTAGCAACTAGTAAAAGTCCAACCGGACCTTTCAAAGCAGAACCCACACCCATCAAAGGAAGTTACAGTATTGATCCAAGTGTATTCAAGGATACAGATGGAAGCTATTATATGTATTTTGGTGGCATCTGGGGCGGACAATTACAAAGATGGAATCATAACCAGTATGATGCCAATGCCTCATTGCGCAAACCCAATGAAGAAGCCATTTTACCAAGAGTAGCCAAATTGAGTACAGATATGAAAAGCTTTGCAGAAGAGGTTAGGGATTTGCAGATCCTGGATGCAAATGGAAAGACCTTTCTTGAATCCAATAATGATAAACGATTCTTTGAAGCAGCATGGATGCACAAATACAAAGGAAAATATTACTTCTCCTACTCTACTGGTGATACGCATAATATCAATTATGCCATTGGCGATAAACCTTATGGACCCTTTACTTATAAAGGAGTAGTGCTTAAACCTGTGGAAGGATGGACCAACCACCATTCAATTGTAGAAGTCAAAGGAAAATGGTACCTGTTTTACCATGATGTTCAAATTTCCGGAAAAACGCATTTACGGAATGTAAAACTAACCGAGCTGAACTACAACCCAGATGGAACCATACAAACAATTGAAGCATATAAATAGTAAAAATCAAAACCATGAAAAAATATACTATACTCTTTAGCCTATTCATTGTTTTCCAATTACAAGCCCAAAATGAAATCAGGTTACAAGCTGATCAGGGAAAGGAAATCATCAACAAAAATATTTATGGCCATTTTGCGGAACACCTGGGTCATTGCATTTATGGTGGTTTGTATGTAGTCGACAACAACACAAAAATTCCGAATAAGGATGGTATCCGTTTGGATGTGATAGATGCCCTTAAAAAATTGAAAGTGCCTGTATTGCGTTGGCCAGGCGGTTGCTTTGCCGATACCTACCATTGGAAAGATGGCATTGGTGCAAAAGACAAACGTCCTTCTATGCTGAATGTTTGGTGGGGTAATGTTAAGGAAGACAACAGCTTTGGCACGAATGAGTTTTTAAATATGTGTGAAGTATTGGGTGCAGAACCATACCTGAGTGGCAATGTGGGCAGCGGGACTCCACAGGAATTAGCAGATTGGGTTCAATACGCCATTCATCCTAATAATAGCAGTCCGATGACCGACCTGCGCAAACAAAATGGCCGTGCTAATCCCTGGCATGTAAAATACTGGGGTATTGGCAATGAAGCCTGGGGTTGTGGCGGAAATATGAAACCGGAATATTACGCGAATATCTATCGCCAGTATGTAACATTTATGACCAATGGAAATCCGAAAGAAAGGATATTCAGGATCGCATCCGGTGCCAGTGATGCAGATTATAATTGGACAGAAGTATTGATGAGAGATATCCCGCATAATATGCTGGATGCTGTAGGTGTGCATCACTATTCAGTAATAGATTGGGGCAAAAAAAGTTCTGCTACCGGATTTTCGGAAGAAGACTATTACACTACTATGCAGCGGGCTTTGCAAATGGAAGAACTGGTAAGCAAACACAGTGCAGTGATGGATAAATATGATCCAAAAAAAAGAGTGGCTATGGCTGTTGACGAATGGGGCGGATGGTATGATGTAGAACCCGGCACCAATGGGGCTTTCCTTTACCAGCAGAATACCATGCGTGATGCCATGATCGCTGGAACTACCCTCAATATTTTTAATAACCATTGTGATAGGGTTAAAATGGCCAACCTGGCCCAGATCGTAAATGTATTGCAGGCAGTGATTCTAACCAATGAAGAGAAAATGCTGTTAACACCTACTTACCATGTAATGGAAATGTATAATGTACACCAGGATGCAACCATGTTACCCCTTAATATTACCAGTAACGAATATAAAATGGGGAAAGAAAAACTAAAAGCCATTTCAGCTTCTGCGTCTAAAGACAAAAATGGATTAACGCATATTTCAATGGTGAATATTGATGCCAGTAAAACACAGGAAATAACCATTAAAATAAGTGGTACTAATTACACAAGTATAGCTGGTAAAATCTTAACATCAGATAAACTTCAAAACTATAATAGCTTTGAAAATCCTGAAAAAATAAAACCTTCCGTATTTAACGGTGCAAGTTTGAGTGGTTCAAACCTAAGCTTAAAAATACCACCATTTTCAGTTGTAGTTTTAGAGTTGAAATGATCTTAAAATTTATAGAATGAAAAAATTATTAATCGCTTTTTTTCTCTTCTATTTCTGTTCCTGTCAACCAGAAAAAAAAGTTTCCAACCATTGGTGAAATTCAAAAAATAGACCCTTCCCTGGATTCTATTTTATCAGCTGGTAATAAGCCTGAAATCATTGCAGATGGTTTTGAATGGAGTGAAGGTCCATTATGGTTTGAAGAACAAGAAATGCTGATCTTTTCAGATGTTCCTGCTAATACTATTTATCAGTGGACTGAAAAAGAAGGAAAAAAAATATACCTCACTCCTTCCGGATACACAGATACATTAAAACGTGGTGGCGAAACTGGGTCTAATGGTTTAACAATTGATAAGGAAGGCAGACTGGTACTTTGCCAACATGGCGACAGAAGATTAGCTTTCATGAATGCCACTATTAGCAAGCCTGTTGCTGATTTTACAACGATTGCGGACAAATACCAGGGGAAAAAATTAAACAGTCCAAATGATGCCGTGTACAATGCTAAGGGCGAAGTCTATTTTACAGATCCACCCTATGGCTTAGAGAAAAATATGGATGACAGTTTAAAAGAGACTCCTTTTCAAGGTGTGTATATGGTAAAAAAGAATGGAGAACTGGTTTTATTACTTGATTCTATTACCAGGCCTAATGGAATTATCTTTTTACCTGGCGAAAAGCAATTGGTTATTGCAAACTCAGATCCAGAAAAACCCAATTGGTATTTATATGATGTGATGGAAGATGGCAGGTTACAAAATGGCCGCTTATTTTATAGCGCTTCCGGATCTGATAAATCAACAAAGGGTTTGCCTGATGGACTGAAAGCAGACAAGAAAGGCAATGTATATGCAACCGGTCCAGGTGGCATATGGATTTTTAACAGTGCAGGTAAACTAGCAGGTAAAATTCTTCTTCCTGAGGCAACATCCAATTGTGCATTATCGAAGGATGAGAAAACCCTATTTATCACCAATGACATGTATGTACTTAGATATAGATTGAAAAAATAATCGTACCAGTTTTTCAAGATTTATAAAGCACAATTATGAAACTGTATAAAACAAAGTCGGGCATATACATTCAAAAAAAAGAGGCTTTTTATAAGGTAGTAGATAAAAAATGGGATGCTTTTATCAATGATGATAATTTGTATAATAAGATGGAAGCTATTACTATCCATACTCCTCCATTAGCGAAAGAAATATCGTCTATGAAATGGCAAGCGCCCATAGTAAGCCAGGAATTATGGGCCTGCGGTGTTACTTATTTAAGAAGCAAGGTTGGCAGACAGGAAGAATCCAAAGCTTCAGGTGGTAGTGATTTTTATGCAAAAGTTTATGAAGCGGAAAGACCGGAAGTGTTTTTTAAAGCAACTGCACATAGGGTTGTTGGTAATGGAGAGTATGTTCGGATAAGAAAGGATTCCAGCTGGGATGTGCCCGAGCCAGAACTAACACTTTTCACCACTTCATCAGGAAAAATAGTAGGCTACACGATTGGCAATGACATGAGCAGCAGAAGCATAGAAGGTGAAAACCCTTTGTACCTGCCACAAGCCAAAACCTATGACGCCTGCGCTTCTTTGGGTCCATGTATTTATGTGCCCAAAAAGCCTATTCCTTTAAGCACCCTTATCCATTTGCAAATTTACAGGAACCATAGAAAGGTGTTTGAAGGCAAAGTGGCCCTTAACCAAATGAAACGTTCACTGGAAGAGCTGGTCTCCTTTGTATACAGAGCATGCAGTTTCCCTAATGGCTGTTTTATTATGACAGGTACAGGAATTGTACCAGGAAATGATTTCACTTTACAATCGAAAGATGAAATCATCATAACAATAGATGGCATTGGAACACTTCAGAATACTGTTGAATAAAAAATTGTAAATTCTACTAATTTTTCAATCTATGTATAGAATAATTACCGGCATATTATGCATCTGGCTAATACAATCTTCTCCTGCACATGCTAATAATTTTTTAAGCAAATATGGCATGACTGGAAACTATTACAGTGACAGCACCAAAGGTTTGAAGGATTATTTTGCCGGGCATTTTACTATGGGTGTTGCCGTATCACCTATGTTATTGAAAACAAATGAAGCGGTTTTGGTTGTAAAACATTTTGGAAGTATCACTGCAGAAAATGCCATGAAAATGGGGCCCATCCATCCGGAAGAAGGAAGGTATTTCTGGAATGATGCTGATTCTATTGTGGCATTTGCAACAAAGAATCATTTAAAGATGAGGGGGCATACACTTTGCTGGCATAATCAAACCCCCAGATGGCTATTTACGAATGCCGCAGGCGATACTGTAAGTAAAGCCGTCTTATTAGAAAGGTTAAAAGAACATATAACAAGCGTTGTTAGCCGTTACAAGGGACGTATTTATGCATGGGATGTAGTGAATGAAGTAATTTCAGATAATCCGAATGAGTTCTATCGTAACTCAGCATGGTATAAAATATGTGGGGAAGACTTTATTGCAAAGGCTTTTGAATATGCACACGCTGCTGATCCTGATGCCTTACTATTTTATAATGATTACAATGAGATCAACCCTGTTAAAAGAGAGAAAATTTACCAAATGGTGAAGAAGCTGAAAGATGCAGGTGTACCCATACATGGACTGGGCTTACAAGGTCATTGGGCTATCAATGAACCTTCAGAAGATGAACTGACACAAACTTTTGAGCTGTTTTCTAAGCTCGGAATAACCTTACAGGTTACAGAGCTTGATATTTCTGTTTATCCCAAAGAACACAATGCCAGAGAAAAAAAGGCAGAAGATTACAATACCGATTTTACAGAAGAAAAAGAACTTGCCCAGCAAATCATGTACAAAAGAATTTTTTCCGTATTTGAAAAATACAGGTCACATCTTTCCGGGATCACCTTTTGGAATGTTTCAGACAAAAGAAGCTGGCTGGATAATTTTCCGGTAAGGGGCAGAAAAGATTATCCTTTACTTTTTGATAAAAACCTCCAACCCAAAAAAGCATTCTGGGACGTTGTTAATGCCAAACAATAATTTAAGACTGTATATAATTCTGGAGATGCGAAATAGTCTCCTGCTGTGTTTTAATGGTTTCTGTAACCAGGTCATTAATAGAAATAATGCCGGAAAGTTTCCCATTTTCTATTACAGGTAAATAACGAATATGGTTGTCAGACATTAGTTGCATACAGGCATCTACCGTGTCTGATATTTTTACCTGGGGAAAATCTGTGGTCATAATTTCTC
>CALRUV010000112.1:0-11440 GCA_943371455.1 Chitinophaga pinensis
CCAAATCACGACCTGAAAAGAGTCTCTGAAGAATTAGAATTAGAAAGTTATATGCTAGCATTCGCGAATGAACCCGAAATAAAAGATGGTCACAAAGAATTTCGAACAATTATGAAAAATGTAGACTATCTACATTATGAAATAAGAGAACTGCCGAATTTAGTTATGACTTACGGTACAGAAAATTTGAAACATAAAGAAAAATTAAAGGAAATGTTTGAAGGCATTAGAGTCGAGTTAAAAAGGATTGAAATCAACAAGCATCTTTATACTCCCGAAATTGTAAATGGCTTTTTTAATTTTTACGAATCTATGTCTGGAAAGGAACTATCCTCAAGTGACCTAAATGATGCTTTTGTAGGTTTTAACAAGTTTGCAGGTAAAGCTTTGATAACACATCGAGACCAAAATCTTGAAAAAATTGCAACATTAAGTCTTACTGGGTTAGAAATATTTATTCGATTAGTGCAAGATAATGAGATTTATCTCGATAGTCTAAAAGCAATACACGCTGGAGTTGACGAGGCATACAATGAGCTATTGGCAACAAATCAAGTTAGAAAAATGTTTCCTCTTGATTAGTTCAACACCGAACACTTATTCAAGTGTGTGATCACAGAAACCTTCACACAGAATGTGATTCCTGCAAACCTCTCCGTGGTTTCGTCAAAAAAAATGTTGATGTGTTAACAATTGAACAATGATATGTCAGCTTCATACATGAACGTGACAAAGAAATCTTCTACCACCTGAAACAAGTGTGAAACGATTTCGTGAATGGAATCTGAGTTCTCTGAACTTACTATTTCACCGAGCCTGATGACCCATGAGTGGGTGAATAACTTATCCTGAATCGTCGAATCCACGCACTGGATGTTTGCAGCCGGATAGTTTATGCCCCTGTGTGTCTCATGTATTACAGAAGTCATCAATAGCTTTAAACGCTTCCCCCAAGATCGGATCCTTAAACCGCTTTTCATACTGGATATCACACAGGTATTGATGACTATCTTCCCAAAGCATAACTGAAAGAATGGACCAGAATGTTGTTCTTGCTTTCTGGTCCATATCACAGTAGTAGGTATCTATTTTCTCCCTAAGTGTATTCAATTTATCAGCCGGCACAATTGTCTCAGCATAGGCTTTATCAGAAAAGTCTGTAATCTCAACTAATGAGCAGAGATGAATAAATACAGATTCTTGTAGTTCCTGGTAAACTTGATCGAACGTTGCTATTCTGTCAAGATCAAACCCTGATAATCTAAGTAAGTAACGCTCAGCTACGTTAAGTATAAGTTTTTCTGAAAGCAGCATACCATTCATCTTCGTCGTTTTAGATGTTACTTGAAACTATTGTTGGTAGGTTTGGAAAGTAATTCAATGTCTGGCGGCAATTCGTAATAAGAATTAGCTGATAATACTTCCTCCCACTTCAGTTTGAGCGGATGTGCTTTTTCTAAAGCCAATAATATTGCATCCGTTCTTAGATTACCAGCTTCATCTTTTTGCTTATACTTTAAACCTGAATTTCTGCGAATCAAATCTTTAGCCTCTGATGACAATTGGCTAAATCTTCCATCAGCAAAAGTCTGAATGTCTTTAAGCCAAGGAACCGGTATTGAGAATTTAAGAAACTCACATTCTTCTTCACAAAACTTACTACTGAAATCCTTATGTTTATCCATCTGTTTACTGCACAGGTTAATATCTACAATTTGAACTACAACAGAAGCGAGATCTTTAGTTAGATATGAGTCGATAAAATTACAGTCCGAGAAATCTGCTTTATTCAAACCGATTAGAGGTAATACATACCATGTGCACAGATTGTATTCGTTGAGTTTTTGAATGAATTCATTCATTGATTTTTAAAGCGACCATTTGGGTTCCTCAGAAATAGAATTGCCACTTCCACCACACTCAAAACAGACACCGTTCATATAATAATTATATTCTTTAAGATAACCTGTTCCACCGCATTTGCTGCATCCAGCAGCTTGGACTTTAAGTGTCTTTGTTTCGTCTTTGTACATGAATATTGTATGCTCTGAATGTACTTTCATGTGACACTCATGGCACAAAGTGAGTAGATCTTGCCGTGTATACTCCCATGGTAATCTATTCCAGTAGTAAAGCTTATGATGTATTTGGAGTATAACTTTTTTGGCTCCAAAGCGTTCTTCATTTGGACGCAATCCTTCATAAGTCCTATTAAGGAGTTGTTCAAAAAACTCCTCTATAGAAGTTTGTTTCATTTTCTTTCTAAGCGCCTCATTATACTCATTAATTTCTGAATTTAACTTTTGGCATTCATCCTCTGTCATAATTTCAAATTCATTAAACCCTTCTTTAAGGTTACACTCTTTACAAGTTCTATGATCTTCTGCAATGTTTTTCTCGCGGAAGTCCTGCCACTCAGTCGTGTTGAGTAGAATATTATACTGCTCTTTTCTTGAATATCCCCCAAGTAAAGGTTTTACTTCCTGGTACGGTCTGTACATATACAATAGTTTAGTTGTTGAATATAACCTAATGGCGTCATACATGACGCCATTAAAAAGTCAAATTGATGGGAAGTTGTGCTTGTGAACTACAAACACAGCGATAAATACTGTAAAGCTTTTGGTGAGCAGCTTCGGAAGCTTAGGCAAGACAAAGGCCTCTCCATGCGGCAATTGGCAGCAGAAGCCGACATGGAGTATAGCCAGTTATCTAAAATTGAAAGAGGCGTTACCAATACTACTATCAGCACTGTGTATGCTTTGTCTCTGGCACTGAATATTCCAACAAAAGAATTCTTTGATTTTAAAGTATAGGCATTAATACAAGAGCTTAGATAATCCCTTCATCTGCCATGCTGCAAAACTTACGTTCCCAGGTTAAAATGATGTGATCCATAACAGTAAGGTCAAGAAACTTACTTGCTTCTTTAATCTTTAGTGTTAGATCAATATCCTGTTGGGATGGCGTAAGACTACCTGAAGGATGATTATGAGCAAGTATCAACCCGGTGGCAGCTATTTTCAAGGCAGTACCAAGCACAAGCCTGATATCTGCAACTGTACCTGTAATGCCACCAGTTGACAATTGATATACACCAATCATCCTTCCAGATCGATTCAGATAAGCAACAACGAACATTTCTTGCAATGCAATCTGATCTTCAGGAAAGAACTCTTTTAAAACTAGATAAGCGTCATAGCTGGATTTAATAATTGGCTTATTGGATATTGCAGGGCGATAAGTCACTTCAATTTCTGCAACTTCTGTTAATGGTTTCATGTTTAAAGGTTAAGCCCCTGTTCAATGAAACAGGAGCGATTAAAAATAAATGTGAATGGCAAAATGATCATAGGGATAGTTCTTCCCATTGATATGATACAATAGGAGTTTCTGCTTATCCATGAATACACCATCCACATAAACCCATACACCTTCAAACAGAAGGTCTGCTGGTTTAATGCAGATAACACGGAATGGCGCATACAATCTTCTAAGCGCACCATGTTGGTTGATAATTAGAAGAGAAAAGGGATCAAAGTCTACTGTAATTAGCTGTGGTGTCATAGATTGGAAGTTTTGCCTGATAGTCTATGCCCTCTTAGTTAATATCAGTAGTTCATAAAGCTGGATAAATGTTTCAGGTGTTTTTTTACCTTTTACTGATTGGGAAGTCTGGATAAGCGTTCCCTCAATCGCCACTTCAATTCCTTTTACTACATACCGCTCAATTATTTCAGCAAGCTTTCCATAGGCTTTACACCTGTGCCGCATCGTTTCAGTTACTTTCTCACCTACTTTATTTCTATATGTCTGTGAGTTGCCTATAAAGATTTCAGCTACTTTATGATTAGCATCTGTAACAGTAATAACTGGGTTGTCTACATAACCGATCAATTGGACCTTATTGTTTCTTGTATTCATGAAGTAGGATTTTGATGTTAGGAATAGTGTTACATAAAACACCCACTATCATTATCTGAAAGTGGGTGTACTGTTTAATTCAGAAACCAGCTATGGGTATTGTATTGCAAAGCAGACCTGATCTGTTCAGTAAACTGATAAGCATTGATACTTCTATCCAAGAAGTTATCTATGTAGGAAGACTTGTTGGCTCCGGTAAACAGATTATACAACTTCCATAGGTTTATATCTCCACTGGCATCTCTGCAAAAGCTTTCATCTTTAAAGAAATCCTTGCATACCATACCAATTTGCGTATCACCCAGCAATAAGGAAGGGATATCCTTCTTCAAATCATGTGGAAGGTGCTGGTACATTCTACATCTACCAATTACTGTGGCAAATTGTTTCTCAGTTAGTGCGTAGTTGGTCAGCTGCTTCATTTGCTGAATCTGGTATCCCGAATTGTAATTGTCAATCAGAGTCCGGATACAAGCTTTCAACTGACCAATTGAAGTCACTTTCAGATCTCCAATAAATCCATCAGACCAAACACACAGATTTGTACAAACTGTGTTCTTAAATCCAATAAAGACTTTGAAATGTTCATCAGAGCCCTTCTTTGCATAGAGATTATCCTGGCTATAGCTTTTAACCCCACCGATAGTTAAGGACAAAGTATTGTCACCAACTAATCCTTGTATTGATGGCACTTCAATTATGAAAGCCATACGCTCATAGTATAGCGTCTTTTCATGCTCCAGCAACTCAATTGCAGGTTTATTCCTTGCTTCTGGCACCCTGCCTTTCATGGGATGGGAAAGCCTCACCAAGGGCTGGAGGATGTTTTCAGCGGCGTATATGTCTTTCACTACATCCATGGTAGTTTCAATAAAATCTGTTTGTGAAATCAAGGTCTCATTGTCCTTGATATAAACTGGTATGATATGTTTCTTCTTGACTTCATTTAAGGAGGATGCAATAGTATTAGCCTCAATAAAAGAGCGGTTCCCATTAATTACGTGAATAGATTCAGCTGGTAATGGCGTTTGAATTACATCAGTTTCAAATGGCACTTCCGTAATTAGTTCAGTGTATTCCATTGCTAGAAAAGTTTTCAGGTTGAGGTAAATGAGGTTTAACTTCTTGCTGAATAAGTATCTGCCGCTTACGTTGTTCAAATTCAGGTTTAAGCACTTCTTTGTACTGTGGAAATATCTTGTACAGATTAAGTAGTTCCTGTATGGAGATACAATCACCAATGCGATTACTTACTTCATCTACTGTAACGGCTTTGCCCTGAGCGCACCAGTTTTTCAGACGCTGACCAATCTCTTCGTTCAAAACAATTTCATGCTGGCCAACAAAGAGTTCTGTCCTGTCTTTACTTACGGTTGCTCTATGATGCAGGTCAATCTCGAAGACTACCGTACTCTCATACTCGTAGCCATCTTTCTGGATTCCTTTCAATCCTACTTTCTCAGGCACCTGCTTACCGTTCTTATCCGTGAGTACATAGTCCTGCTTACTGCGAACTGTAGTAATCACATGGCAGCTGCTGTATAAAATGCCTTGGACAAAGGAGTTGTGTCTTGGGGTAACTTTTGCCCATGCAGTAAAGCTGTTGCCTGGAATATGGCTATGGATATCCAGTATACCACCGATACCATCCCATTCATGTGAAGCAGAATCAAGTATGATAACTTCCATTTGCTCGATCTCACACAACCGGATAGCTTCAATAAATTTTTCTGGACTAAAAGGTGCAGATAGCTGAAGGGTATTGTACTCGCCTAAGTGGGCATATAACTCAGCTGAAGAATTCTCCGTATCAATAACAGCTATCTTAGACCAGTCGCCACATAAACCATAAGCCAGTAGTAAAGCACTGTAAGTTTTCCCTGAACCGCTTGGTCCCTGTAGTGCCAATCTGATCTTGGCGTTCTTCCTGCTTGCTTTTTGTAATTGCATAACTTGTTTTTAATTTGATGAATAAAAAAGGGGCAACGATTCCTCGTTACCCCTAGACTAACCAATCCCTATCTTTCAGCTCAGGTACTCAACTGTTGGGTTGCCCTGAAAATTCTCAACTGTTGAAGCTGAAGTATCTTCTGGTTTGTACTGATAGCTGTGAGAAAGAGACAAGACTTCGCCTGTGCTCTTAACTGTGTAATCATAAGGATCACAGAATACCCTTCCGATACTTCCCGGCATGGTTGTTCCTACCAGGGATTCAGCCGTCTGCTTATCAAAAGTTGACAAGATGTAACAATTTCTAGCTGTGAGATAGAATTTCCCTGTCTTTTGTGATTGAATGGCTTCTGCTCCGCCCTGAAGCTTGAGACTGACGAATGATTTGCCTTCAGAATTTTCTGTAAGTTTTACACCAATGATTTTGACCATGATTGTTAGATTTAATTAGTACGGGTAACATTGCCCGCAATGCTTGGTCGGGGGCTTAACTGTTAGGTGGTCCTGCGATGCAGGGACACACCTTTGATTTTTTAGAAATTTTTGTGAATTTTTTGAGTGGGTTGATCTGTAACGGGGAATAGGATGGGGGTGTATGGGAGCGTTTTGGAACATTCAACCTGCTGGCTTACCACCTACCTTGTGCGTAGAATCTAACCCATCCACAGCCGGGGGATAAGCAGATTGAGAGTTTGTATTAGGGAAACATACCTTTAGCGTTAATCAAACCCCATTAAAGTATGGAACTTATCCGTAAGATCTTCGTATCGCATGATGCCCTTAAAAATAACTACAAGGTAGACTTTGAGTGTGCTGAGGAAAATGGCAATGGCATACAAAGTATAAGTGAAGGTACATTAATGCTCGTAAGCAAACTGGAGGATAAGCTTGTCGCCATTAACAGCAGAACCAAGAAACAAATGTTCGTATGGGGATCTGAAGATCAGATGGTAGAGGAATTAACTATGGAGTATGAGTGTGCTGTAACACTTTGCAATTAGTGCATTATGAAAGAAGTTAGAGTCATAAGAGCCCTGAAAAAAGGTTCAAATGTTGCTGTGCATGTCAAAGACGTAGAAAGAGGACATGAATGTAACTGCTATTGTACCGAGTGCAACGGCGATTTTTTGGCTATTCAAGGTGTTTCTATAAACCGTCGTCAATGGCATTTTCGACATGCAACAAAAAACACAGGTTGTTCAGGTGGACTTGAAACTATATTACACCAGCGTGCCAAGCAAGTTCTCGAGAAAGGAACAATCATTCATACCAAACTAAAAGGCGCTCTTTTTTATTCAAATCCTGTCGCTGAGAAGCCTTTGTTCTCAATTAGGCCAGACGTGTCTGCTGAGCATAATGGTAGTTCAATTTATTTTGAGGTTGCAGTCACTCATTTTTTAGAAGAAAGTAAACGCGACGACATAATCGATAAGCAGCTGAGGTGTATTGAGATCAACTTGAGCAAGCTCTCAGTTGATTCTTCAGATGAGGAATTGGAGTATGCTGTGCTTAAGGATGTCAGTAATAAAGAAATTATTTTTTGGAGTATTAGTGAGGAAGAGGGCCAAGTTGAGTCCTACATACCTATTATGGAGATGAAATCTTTGAGAAAGCCCACTTCATTGCAGGAAATACTTAGCCATCCTTTAACTATCTTCTTTTTATGTGCAGGTGGGATTTGGTGGTTATTTAAAAAATTCAAAGCATCTACTCGCCAAGATTGGAAACATAGACGATAAAAGTCGTTTAGATTAAATTGATTCGTCAACATTCGATCTGGGTTCTTTTCAATTAGATCCACCTTTCGCTAAAGGTGAAGTAATGTAGGGTATTAACTACGTCCTTTTTATCGTTTAAACATCTACTTTTCAACTGGCATTTAAAGCCTCCAAAGTGCTACAAACCCAGTATATTGTGCCCTGATGTATAATTTGTTGTTTTTCAATACGTTAGAACTGGTAATGTTTTAACCATGTTGTACTTAAAAAATATTATAAATTCTAACTATATCACAATCAATTAGTTATAAAATAACTCCGAATCCGCTCGGGACCTCCAAAAATCTCCAAATTAAAAGTGACCTGACTTATTTGTCGGGTCACTTTTTTTTGACATTGATAATCAACTATTTGTACAGAATCTGACAGGTTTGTTTTTTAATCTTTTTTTAATCTTTTTGTGGATTTTGGGAACTGTATTTCCATTTTTTAGCAATTTCCCCAATTGTGCAATATTTTTCTTAACAAAAGCACAAAATAATTTTTTTAGCCACGAACTATATTGTAGATTTGTAGGGTAATCTCTACATGAAGTGCCGTGTTTTAACCGTAGAGATTGCAGAGAAAGCGCAGATTCTCCAAGTTCTGAGCCACAAAATCCTCCAAATATCCTAATCGGAAAACCTGCCAAGTCTTGTCTGGTAAGCATTTCAATTATTCAGTATAAGGAATGGTAAGGAAACAGGATTAAAATTTTAAAGAGCATAAAATAAGAATTGAACTCATTATTAAGCATTTATATGAAACTGAATTTTTACACAAAAGCTAAGAATCTAATTTCACCGATAAGGAAAACGCTGGTTTTGCTTGCTTCGTTGCTTTTTATTTTCAATACATCTTTTGGACAGGGTGCCAATGCCCTTAGGTTTGATGGAACAAATGATTATGTAACGATAAATGTAAACCCTTCCTTAAATATAAGTTCAGCGATTACCATTGAAACCTGGTTTTTTCCAGTAGCTCCTCCAAGATTCCAGAATGCGGTACAGAGTGCCATTTCAAAAGCTACCAGTGTTGCAAATAATGCTTTCATATTCCCCAGAACTAGTGATGGATGGCAGAATTTAGATTTTCTTTTAAACCTTAATGGTATAGGTTGGAGAACGCTCTCTGTGCCCTTCGGTACTTCTAAGCTAAACCAGTGGCATCATGTAGCAGCAACTTTCGATGGTTCACAAATGAAAATATATATCGACGGTGTTCTTTCTGGTACATTAACTGTTGCAGGTGCAATTACAGTAAATAACCAACCTCTAACCTTAGGCAATCACCCCGGTTTTTCATTTGAGAACTTTTTAGGAAGTTTGGATGAAGTAAGGATTTGGAACCGTTCATTATCGCAGTGCGAAATTGCTAATAATAAAAATTGTAACCTTGTATTGCCTGAGAATGGGTTAGCTGCTTACTATAAGTTAGATCAGGGTACTGCTAATGGCATCAACGCTGGTATCACTACTTTATTTGATGAAACAAGCAATCAAATAAATGGTACATTAATAAATTTTGCTTTAAGTGGTACCACATCAAATTGGGTAACAGGTACTGTTTTAACGGGTGCTTGCACTGTTTTAGTACCTTTTATAGCAACTGCCTCAAGTGAATTTGCCAATATTGCGGTTAATGAGACTATCAACCTTTTTGCTGACGGCGGTGGTTCAAACGGAACATATTCCTGGGTTGGACCTAATGGATTTACTTCAAACCAGCAAAATCCCAGCATCCCTAATGCAAATACCAATGCCAGTGGTACTTACACCGTAACCGTTTCATTAAATGGTTGCACATCTTCTGCTAGTGTTGTTATTCAGGTTTTACAAAAAGGACGCGCTTTAAATTTTGACGGTAGAAACGATTATGTAACTATACCAAATAGTAACACGCTTAGTGTTGGCAATGTTAGTGATAAGTTTAGTATTGAAACCTGGGTAAAGCCGGCTAGTTCCTATCCAACTGTTCAAACAGTTGCTACAAACTCAACCTATGAAAATAACAGGGGATTTGTATTTCCAAGAACAGATGATGGATGGCAGACATTTACTTTTTGGTTAAACATAAATAATGTTTGGAGAGGGGTATCTGCACCTATTCCTTCATTGGGTTCCTGGTATCACCTGGTTGCAACCTATGATGGTAAATTCATGCGTATTTACCGCGATGGCATTTTGGTAAACACCTTGAGTATAAGTGGCAACATTACTTCATCAACCAATAATCTTACATTAGGTAACCAAATGGGGATGTTCGAACACTTTAATGGAAGTATAGATGAGCTGCGTTTTTGGAACAGGGCACTCCCTGATTGCGAAATAATTAATAATAAAAATTGTGAATTAGCTGGTAACTACAGCGATGGTTATAATGGACTTACTTCTCAGGATGGATTGGCCGGTTATTTCCGTTTTAACCAGGGGTTAAATACAGCGAATAATACTTCTATTATTACCGCTTTGGATTCCAGTGGTAACAATAACCATGGAACATTGATTGATTTTTCATTAA
Organism: Chitinophaga pinensis; assembly: GCA_943371455.1. Lineage (GTDB taxonomy): Bacteria > Bacteroidota > Bacteroidia > Chitinophagales > Chitinophagaceae > Sediminibacterium > Sediminibacterium pinensis_J. Next base: position 10,152 of record CALRUV010000112.1, read on the forward strand.
CGGGTAATACTTCTAACTGGACTTTGGGTAATGTGGATAATCAATGTGCTAAATATGTAAATGCTTCAGCAGCTACAATAACTAGTAATGGTCCAATTGTTGAAGTTGGAACTCCTATAATTTTATCAGCTACAGGCGGTTCAGCTTACGAGTGGACAGGACCAAATGGGTTTACCTCAAACAATGCTGAAGTAAGTATTTCAACTGCCCAACTCAACCAAACTGGTAATTATTCTGTAACTATTTCTGGTAATGGCTGTTCTTCTATTTTAAGTGCTGATATCACCGTTGCATTCAGGGCAGGTACCCTCGATTTTGATGGTGTTAATGATTTAGTTACCGTTCCTGTTTCAAATTCATTAAATGTTGCTAATAATATTACTTTAGAAGCCTGGATTAATCCAACTAGTAATGTTGCACCTATTCAGGATGTAATGAGTAAATCTACCCGTGATAATAATACAGGGTACATTTTCCCAAGAACGGATGATGGTTGGCAGAAATTTTATTTTTACCTGCATTTAAATGGTGCTTGGCAAATTTTATCTGCACCTTATCCTTCATTGAATGAATGGCACCATGTTTCTGCCACTTATGATGGATATTACATGCGTATTTACCTGGATGGTATTTTAGCGGCTACCAAACAAGTAACCGGTAATATTACAGTTAACTCAAATAACCTGGTTTTAGGTCAACAGCCTGGCTATATTGAATACTTCAAAGGACAAGTTGATGAGGTAAAAGTTTGGAACAGGGCTTTGAATCAGTGCGAGATCATCAATTACATGAATTGCGAACTGGATGCATCAAGTGTAACGGGTTTGTCTGCTTATTATCGCTTTAATCAAGGCTTTGAAGGTCAGAATAATACGGGTGTTACCACATTGCTGGATGAAAGCAGCAATGTGAATAACGGTTCATTGGTAGATTTTACTTTAAACGGTGCTATTTCAAATTGGGGTAAATCACAAATAACTGGTACATGCGCTCCTTATTCATTACCAAACGTTACAGCTAGTGCAAATGGAACAGTATTTGCTGTTGGAAGTAATATCAAATTATATTCTACGGGAGCAATCAACGGTGCTACTTATACATGGGATGGTCCAAATAATTTCAGCTCATCAGTACAAAATCCATCTATAGCTAATGCACAAATTCCTCAAACAGGAATTTACACAGTTACTGTTCCTTATGTAAGATGTGTTATTACGGCAAGTACAGCATTGACTGTTTCCAATATTACTCTTATAACTGCAGACGGACCAACAACCTTCTGCCCATCA
>CALRUV010000113.1:0-11427 GCA_943371455.1 Chitinophaga pinensis
CCTGGATGCTGAAGGAAAATTAATTGCTTTTGACCAGGATGCTGACGCAGAACAAAATTTACCCGAAGATGGGCGTGTAATTTTTGTTGCGCAGAATTTTCGTCACCTGCAAAGGATGCTTCGTTTTCATAAAATTTCGGAGGTTGATGGCATACTAGCCGATCTGGGCGTAAGCAGTCATCAGTTTGATGAAGGTGACCGCGGTTTCTCTATACGTTTTTCCGGACCGCTTGATATGCGCATGGACAGGCGGCAGGGTTCCACGGCAGCTGATATCATCAGAAATTTTAGTGAACAACAATTACACAAAATGTTTGAGCAGTATGGAGAAGTAACTAATTCCATCACCCTTGCAAAACATATTGTGCATGAACGAAAGCATTTGCAGGCTAATACGATAGAACAGTTTAAAGCAATGATAAGCCCGGTGGTGAAAGGAAATCCTAATAAGTACTTGGCTCAGGTATTCCAGGCTTTACGAATTGAGGTGAACGACGAAATGGGTGCTTTGAAAGATATGCTGCAGCAGATTCCTGCTGTGCTGAAAACAGGTGGCCGTGTTGCCATCATCACCTTCCATTCTATAGAAGACAGGGTAGTGAAGAATTTCTTCCGCCAGGGCAGTTTCATCGAAACACCCGATAACCCCTTCATGTCTGTAGCGAAAAATGAAGTATTCAAATTGATAACCAAAAAACCACTCACAGCCTCTGTTGATGAAATGAAAAAGAATAACAGAAGCAGAAGTGCTAAACTACGAATAGCTGAAAAACTATGATGGTTGAAAAGAGAAAGTAGGAAATACGCTTGATCCAAATTTGAATAGCTAACAATAGTCTATAGTATAAAATGCATACCAGATAAAATTCATGCAGGAACAATCAAATTATAAGAACCCTTTAAAAGGCCTATTTAACTATCAATGGATAGTAAAGAATATACCCTTTTTTATGTTTTTGTCTGTGCTCACAGTTTTCTATATAGCTAACGGACATAATGCCGATAAAACGATCAGGAAAATTAACAGCACGACAAACGATTTGAAAGAATTGCAATTTGAATACAAAACACTAAAAAGTGAAGTGATGTTCAAGAGCGAAGAAATACAAATCATCAAAGCAGCAGAGCCATTAGGATTGAAAGTAAATAGGGATCCGCCGGTTAGACTAGCTATAGAGAAACACTGAATTTAAGTAATATAAAAAATTATCAGCATTTTGGATGTAAAACGCGACATATTATGGAGGGTATATCTCAGCTACATTTTAGTAGTTATTGCCTGTATAGCCATATTTAGTAAAGCCGTTTACATACAACAGGTTCAGGGAACCTACTGGAGAAGTATGAGTGATAGTTTGCACCAAAGCATGGATGAGATTGAAGCAGAAAGAGGTACCATCTACAGCGAAGATGGTCAGATGCTTAGTACAAGTATTCCTCAGTTTGATATTTACCTCGATTTCAGGGTTGCAGCATTGCATGAAAAAAATGGAAAGTTGTTCAGGGAAAACCTCGATTCGTTGAGTGAAGGACTGGCATCATTGTTCAAAGACCAGACACCCGGATTGTACAAACAAATGTTGCAAAAAGTATATGATAGGGAAGAAGGCTATTATTTGTTAAAGAAAAAAATATCCTTCAGAGAATACCAGCAATTGAGGGATTTGCCACTTTTTAAATTAGGCAGGTATAAAAGTGGGCTGATCGCCAACGAGCGCACCATTCGTTTAAACCCTTACCAGATGCTGGCTTTCAGAACCATTGGCCTGGCGCGTGACTCTAATAAAGTGGGTTTGGAAATGACCTACGACAATATTTTGAAAGGAAGAAATGGTAAGCAACTTGTTAGACGAATTGCAGGTGGCGTTCATGTGCCTGTAGATGATACCTGGGAAATTGAACCCGAAACCGGTAAAGACATTGTAAGTACCATTGATGTATTCATGCAGGATATAACAGAGAATGCATTAATGAAAATGATGATTAAAAACCAGGCTGTTAATGGTTGTGCTATTGTAATGGAAGTGAAAACAGGAAAAATAAAAGCTATCGCCAACCTTGGTAAAAGAAGTGAAGGTGTTTATTGGGAAGATTATAATTATGCCATTTCTGCAACAGAGCCAGGTTCTACTTTTAAACTGGCCACCATCATGGCATTATTGGAAGACAAAAAAGTGTCGCTCAACAGTATGGTAAATATGGAGGGTGGTGTTTGGAGAACAGCCGGACAAACTGTTTATGATAGTGAAAAACATGGCAGAACAGAAGTTACGGTTAAACAGGCTTTCGAACTTTCTTCAAATGTAGCAATGGCAAAATTAGCTACAGTTCATTATGCTGATAATCCCAACCAATTCTTGCGCAACCTAAAGAAAATGCGCATGGATACCATTACCGGTATTGATTTACAGGGAGAAGGCAAGCCTGTAATTTATAAACCTGGCGGAAAATTCTGGGGACCTACCACATTACCATGGATGGCATTTGGCTATAATTTATCTGTTAGTCCTTTACAAACCACCATGCTCTATAATGCCATTGCCAATAATGGAAAAATGATGAAGCCGTACCTGGTAAGTGCCGTAAAAGATGAAGGTGTTTTAGTTCGTGAATTTAATGCTACCATACTAGATCAAAATGTTTGCAGCATGCAGACCCTTAAGCAATTACAGGAATGTTTAGAAGGTGTTTGTACAGAAGGTACTGGCAAGGAACTTTTTAAAAATTCAGCTTTTAAAGTAGCAGGTAAAACAGGTACCGCATTGGTTGCAGATGGAAATAGGGGTTATGCCGACAAGATTTACCAGTCTTCTTTTGCAGGTTATTTTCCTGCAGACAATCCCCAATACACTTGTGTGGTGGTGATTAAGAACAGGGCACACGCACCGGTATTCTATGGTGCATCAGTAGCTGGTCCGGTATTTAAAGAGATCGCTGAAAGATTATTCACAACGCATGTTAAACAAACTCTGGTTCTTACTCCTGCACAAGTTAAAAAAGATAGCACTGCTTTTTTGTATAGTGGTATGAAACAAGACATTGCATTCCTAAGCTATAACCTGGGCATAAAGTATACGGATTCTACCCTTTATGCAGATAACTGGATAAACTTCACGGGTAAAGATGCATCGGTAGTGGTTACAAAAAAAAGTATGGAAACGCAAACAATGCCTCCGTTAAAAGGAATGGGATTGAAAGATGTTGTATTCCTCTGTGAAAATATGGGTCTAAAAGTAAATACACGCGGTAAAGGTAAAGTGGCCATGCAATCGATAGTGCCGGGTCAACCTATTGTAAAAGGACAAATAATTAGTGTTGAATTGAATTAACAGGAATATAAAAGTAAAAAGAAAAACAGTTCAGACGAATATGGCAAAACTACAAGACATACTATACAAAGTACACCTAAAGCAGGTAATAGGGTCTACAGCTATTGATGTAACTGGAATAGAAATTGATTCACGTAATGTTTCCAATGGTTTTGTTTTTGTGGCCATTAAAGGTGAAAAGTCAGACGGGCATCAATTTATTGGTAAAGCTATATCTCTTGGTGCTGTTGCTATTGTATGTGAAACAGTTCCTGAACTTATTCAGGAAGGTGTTACCTATTTACAGGTAAATAATACCCATGAATCCGTTGCCTGGATGGCGCATCAATTCTATGGTGAACCTTCCCGTAAATGTAAGCTGGTGGGCGTTACCGGCACAAATGGTAAAACAACCATCGCAACTGTTCTGTTTAAACTGTTTACGCAATTAGGTTATACCTGTGGATTGGTAAGTACTGTTCAAAACCAGATAGGAGAAACCATTATCCCATCTACACATACCACGCCTGATGCCATCAGGTTGAATGTATTACTGGCTCAGATGACAAGTGCTGGATGTACTCATGTATTTATGGAATGCAGCAGTCATGCCATACACCAGCATAGAATTTCCGGTTTACATTTTACAGGAGCCCTATTCAGTAATATCACACATGATCATTTAGATTACCATAAAACATTTGATGAATATATCCGGGTAAAGAAATCATTTTTCGACCAACTTTCTTCTGATGCATTTGCGATATCTAATGCTGATGATAAAAGGGGAGAAGTAATGCTTCAAAACACCGTTGCCCAAAAATATCTATATAGTCTTAAAACAACAGCTTCATTCAAAGGCAAGATACTCGAGAATGCACTTACAGGATTGTATATGACTGTGAATGACAAAGAAGTCCATTTCAGACTAATTGGCGAATTCAATGCCTATAATCTTTTAGCTGTTTATGGGGCAGCCATTTGTTTGGGAGAAGAAAGTGAAACCGTACTCACTGCGCTCAGTTTGTTATCCGGTGCAGAAGGAAGATTTGATTATATCATCAGCAATGGAATGATCATAGGCATTGTTGATTATGCCCATACGCCAGATGCATTAGAAAATGTACTGGTTACGATAAAAAAATTACGCAAAGGTTATGAACAGATCATCACAGTGGTGGGCTGTGGGGGTGACAGAGATAAAACAAAACGCCCTATCATGGCCCAGTCTGCATGTGAGTTGAGCGATAAAGTAATTCTAACCAGTGATAACCCCAGAACCGAAGATCCACTGGTGATATTAAAAGATATGGAACAGGGTTTGAATACAGCAGCAAATAGAAAGTATACCGCAATACCAGATAGAAAGGAAGCCATAAAAGCGGCTGTAGCATTAGCTAATAAAGAAGATATTATTCTGGTAGCGGGAAAGGGTCATGAGAAATACCAGGAAATCAACGGAGTGAAATACCCCTTTGATGACAAAGAAGTGTTACTGGAAATGTTTGCATTATTAGGAAAGTAAAGTTGATTCTGACAACCATCTGTTTTCATGAACCAATAAATAACTATCAACCAATTAATATGCTTTACTATTTATTTAACTGGCTTAACAGAGAATTTCATGTACCTGGAACAGGTTTGTTTCAGTTCCTAACTTTCCGGATAGCTATGGCGGTAATCTTATCGCTACTCATTGCTACGGTATATGGTAAGCGTATTATTACCATCTTAAGAGCCAGGCAGATTGGTGAAAGTGTGCGCGACTTGGGTCTGGAAGGACAAATGCAGAAAAAAGGAACCCCCACAATGGGTGGTATCATCATCCTGCTGAGTATTCTTATCCCTACTTTATTATTTGCTAATCTTGACAAGGTATATATCCGCTTAATGATTTTGTGTACGGTCTGGTTAGGTGCAATTGGATTTCTGGATGATTTATTCAAGATCCGTGCGAGAAGAGCTGCTAAAGAAAAAGGAGAGTCGTATAAGAAAAAAGATAGTGATGGCTTGGCAGGTATTTCTAAAATTATTGGTCAGGTAGGTTTAGGCATCATTATCGGCGTAACCTTATATTTTAGTAATGCCGTTACTGTAGAAAGAGAAATTGTATCAAGTCCATATGAACACCTGCAACAAGGAGAAAGATTAGCAAAGGATTCAAATATTGTTACAAGGAAATTAAATGGCATTGAAAAGCGATTCGTAAAAGTTAAAACGCCTATTACCACTATCCCATTTGTAAAAAACCACCAGTTTAATTACAGCAAACTGATCAGTTGGATAGGGCCAGGCGCAGAAAAATTTACATGGGTTGTTTATATTCTGATTGTCATATTTATCGTTACCGCCGTTTCTAATGGAGCCAATTTAACCGACGGGCTTGATGGTCTTGCAGCAGGCGTGAGTGCTATCATCGGGGCTGGTATTGGTGTATTTGTGTACGTAAGCGGTAACTATGTATTTGCCGATTATTTTGATGTGATGTATATACCTAATCTGGGTGAGCTATCCATTTTTGTGGGTGCATTTGTGGGTGCCTGTATTGGTTTTTTATGGTATAACGCCTTTCCTGCGCAAGTGTTTATGGGTGATACAGGCAGCCTTGCATTGGGTGGTATCATCGCTTCCCTGGCATTTATTGTTCGTAAAGAATTATTGGTCCCAATATTCTGTGGCATTTTCCTGATAGAAAGTTTAAGTGTCATCATACAGGTTTCCTATTTCAAGTATACCAAAAAGAAATTCGGCGAAGGTAAAAGGGTATTCTTAATGAGTCCCTTGCACCACCATTACCAGAAAAAAGGTTTTCACGAAAATAAGATAGCTATCAGATTCTGGATCATCACCATTATTTGTGTGGTATTGTCTATCGTAACATTAAAAATAAGGTAAGAATGATTCGACAAAGACTGGTCATATTAGGTGGAGGTGAAAGCGGGGTAGGTGCTGCACTACTGGGAAAAAAAGCAGGTTATGAAGTCTTTGTCAGTGACGGCGGATCCATCAAACAAGCGTATAAACAAGAGCTCTTTGATAATAGAATTGAATTTGAAGAAGGTCAGCATACAGCAGAACAAATTTTGAATGCAGATGAGGTGATGAAGAGCCCGGGTATACCAGAAAAGAACGAGATGGTAAAACAAATTCGCTCTAAAGGTATACCGGTAATAAGTGAAATAGAATTAGCATTCCGGTTTAAGGGTGAAAGTAAAATTGTGGCGATAACAGGTAGTAATGGAAAAAGTACCACTACTGCTTTAATAGCCCATATCTGTGAAAAAGCTGGATTGGATGTTGCGATGGTGGGCAATATTGGTATCTCATTTGCAAAACAGGTTGCCACACACCCCAAAGCCTTGTACGTTGTTGAAGTGAGTTCTTTTCAGTTAGACGATATCAAAACTTTTCGGCCAGATATTGCTTTGTTACTGAACATCACGGAAGACCATCTAGACAGGTATGATTATCAATTTGAAAATTATATCAACAGTAAGTTCCGGATTATCGAAAACCAAACAGACCAGGATTATTTCATCTATTGTGAAGATGATGAAGTGATCATGCAAAAACTCCCATTACTAACCATTTATACTAACCCATTACCATTCTCTATGAAACATGAAGTTAAAAAAGGCGGCTACATCAAGGGCGACCAGATGATGCTGAGAATCCAGGAAGAAAGAGTAAGCATGAGTATTTATGACTTTGCTCTTAAAGGAAAACATAATAACTACAACACTATGGCAGCAGGAATAGCAGCCGCTACTCTCGGCATCCGTAAAGAGAAAATCCGTGAAGCCGTAAAGGACTTCCACAGTCTCGAACATCGGATGGAGTTTATCGCCATGGTAAGGGGCGTTGAATTTATCAACGACAGTAAAGCAACCAATGTAAACAGCACTTGGTTTGCACTGGAAAGTATGAATAAACCTGTTGTATTGGTGTTGGGTGGTACCGATAAAGGGAATGATTATGCCCTGCTTGCCGATCTGATCAAAGACAAGGTAAAGGCCATCGTTTGTATGGGACTGGACAATAAAAAAATAGTAGAGGCCTTCAAAGATATCGTTCCGGTAATGGTAGAAACAGATTCAGCTAAAAAGGCGGTTAACGCTTCTTTTAAACTATCTGTGAAAGGTGATGTGGTTTTACTGAGTCCTGCCTGTGCCAGTTTTGATCTTTTCAAAAATTATGAAGACAGAGGCAAACAATTTAAAGAAGCTGTAAAAGAATTATAAGCAAGATCAATAGGAATGACCAATCAAGTTGGTTAGCAAAACAGCAATGCGTTTTAATTAGTGAATGTATGACAGAAATAAAAGATACACTTTTCTCACAGATACCATCTATTGGTGGTATGCGTGGTCAACTGGTTGACAGAACACGGGGAGATAAGTATATCTGGGGTATAGTCGTTTTGTTATCGCTCATTTCTATATTGGTTGTTTACAGCGCCACAGGTTCATTGGCATATAAAATGTACAAGGGTAATACCAATGTTTATTTGTTTAAGCAGGTGTCGTTTTCTTTGGTGGGATTATTGCTGATCTATTTTTTACATCGAATCAATTATACCCTTTTTTCAAGGGTGGCAACCATCCTCTTTCTGTTATCAGTTCCCTTATTATTGTATACCTTATTTTTTGGTGCACGCATAAATGAAGGAAGCAGGTGGATCAAATTACCCATCATCAACATGACTGTTCAAACAAGTGACCTGGCTAAACTGGCACTTTTCATGTATATCTCCCGTTTGTTGAGTAAGAAGCAGGAAATGATCAAGGATTTTAAAAAAGGGTTCATCCCAGTGGTAATACCGGTTCTCATCATATGCGCCTTGATAATGCCTGCAAACTTATCTAATGCATTGTTAACGGGTGCAACTGCATTGTTATTGATGTTTATTGGAAGGGTGAGTTTGAAGCATATTTTTCTCACCATACTTATTGCATTGATACCCGTGGCTATCATCATTGCTGTGGCGATGGTAACCTATGATGTTAAACAAAAATCAGCGTCGGCAAAACCGGCAATGGTTGAAAAAGTAAAATCTTTCGGACGCTTTGGAACATGGGTAAAACGGGTGCAGGACTTTATGTATGCTAATGAAACGGAAACACCTTACCAGGTGCAACAGGCTAAAATAGCTATTGCAAATGGAAGTATTATGGTTGGTTTAGGACCTGGTAACAGTAGGCAAAGAAATTTTCTGCCGCAGGCTTACAATGATTTTATTTATTCCATTATTATAGAAGAATATGGATTGTTAGGTGGCGCATTTATGATTTTTATATACCTCGTTTTTCTTTTTAGGTGTATCAGAATATTTAGAAAATGTCCTTATGCATTTGGGGCTTTTCTTGCATTGGGGTTGAGTTTTACATTAGTTATACAGGCAGTAGCAAATATGGCGGTAAACGTAAACCTTGTTCCTGTAACTGGGGTAACTCTTCCATTAGTAAGCATGGGTGGTAGTTCTTATTTATTTACCTGTTGCGCAATAGGGATTATCCTAAGTGTTGCAAGAAATGTAGAACAGATGGAACCAGCACCTGCACCACCACAAAACGAAGTAGCAGAGATTAAACCTGTTTAAAAATTAGAATGACTGATAAAATATCCATAGGAAATAAGCATAACGCAGCTTTAAAAAGGCAGGCGAATAAACGAATAATCATCGCAGGTGGTGGTACTGGCGGACATATTTTTCCGGCTATCGCCATTGCCAATGCATTGTGTTTATTAAGACCAGGGGTAGAGATTTTATTTATCGGAGCGAAAGGAAAAATGGAAATGGAAAAAGTTCCCCAGGCTGGTTACCCTATTGAAGCGCTTGATATTACTGGTTTTAACAGACAGTCTTTACTAAAAAATATTTCACTTCCTGTTAAACTCGTTAAGAGTTTCTGGCAGGTTAGAAAAATTGTGAACAGGTTTAAACCAGATGCAGTTGTAGGTGTTGGCGGCTATGCTACATTTCCTGTTTTACGTTACGCCCAAAGCATGGGCATTCCCAGTTTTATCCATGAGAGTAATTCTTATGCAGGTAAAGCCAATATTATGCTGGCGAAAAAAGCCACAAAAATTTTTGTGGCAACTGACCAAATGGAAAAATTCTTTCCACTTGCAAAAATAGTCATAACCGGAAATCCTGTTCGTTCATCCATTGTTAATGCAACAGTTGAGAAAGGTACTGCTCTTGAATTTTTTGGTCTGGAAACCAATAAGCGAACTATTTTGGCCATCGGTGGAAGCCTTGGTGCAAAGTCAATCAATGAATCATTGGCAGCAAATCTGGATAGTTTTGAAAAAAATAACCTTCAATTGATCTGGCAAACAGGAAAGTCAACAGCCAATCATTTCAAACAGGCAGGAGCAGGACATGCTAATATATGGGTCAACGATTTTATCATAGAAATGGAAATGGCTTATTCGGCTGCAGACCTTGTTATCAGTAGATCAGGCGCTATGTCTGTAACGGAATTATGTGTAGCCGGTAAACCATCTATTTTTGTTCCCTTCCCATTTGCTGCCGAAGATCACCAAACTGCCAATGCCATGGTTTTGGTGAATAAGCAGGCTGCTTTGCTGGTGGCAGACAGGGATGCCAAATTAACGCTGGTAGATACGGCCATCAAACTTGCTGCTGATGAAGATTTATTAAATGAATTAAGTAAGAATATACAATCATTGGCCATAACAAATGCTGATGAAAAAATTGCCAACGAAATACTAGCATCCATTGAGTAAGCTTAACGATATTAAAGAAATATATTTTATAGGTATTGGCGGCATCGGTATGAGCGCCCTTGCCAGGTATTTTGTTTCCCGCAAAGTAAAAGTTAGCGGGTATGATAAAACTTCCACACCCCTTACCCGTGAACTGGAATCAATTGGTATTGTCATTCATTATGAAGAAAGATTGGATCTGATACCGGAGAATCCGGATGCAGTTGTTTACACACCTGCCATACCTACATCACACCAGGAGCTTATTCATTATAAGGCAAATCACGCTACGGTTGTTAAGAGAAGTGATGTATTACAATGGATCACCGAAAGTTCCTTCAATATTTGTGTGGGCGGTACGCATGGTAAAACAACGGTAACTACCATGATCGCACATCTTTTGCGGCATACGGGTTATGGCTGTAATGCTTTTCTGGGAGGGATCTCTGCAAATTACCAAACCAATTTCTGGAGCAACGAAAGAAATGTAGTAGTAGTGGAAGCGGATGAATACGACAGGAGCTTCTTAAAACTGGTTCCCGATGTGGCAGTCATCACATCAATGGACCCAGATCACCTTGATATTTATGGTACGCCGGAAGAAGTAGAAAATGCGTTTATACAATTTTCTCAAAAAATAAAACCAGGTGGATGCCTCGTAAACAATTATGGTTTGGTGAGGGGAAGCGAATTAACTGCGGCACACCAATACACTTATAGCTTTCAGGAATCTATGGCTGGTGTTCATGCTTCTCAAATCAGGGTAGAAAAGGGTAGTTATTGTTTTAATGCTGTTCACAAAGATTGGTTGATCCCTGATATTTATTTGCACATGGGTGGTTTGCATAATATCGAAAACTGTTTAGCCGCTATTACCGTAGCAAAATATTTGGGGATAGATGATGAAAAAATTAAAAATGCGGTAGCCGATTTTGCTGGCGTAAGGAGAAGATTTGAATATGCATTAAAAAATGAGACACATGTGCTGATAGATGATTATGCCCATCATCCCGAAGAACTTAGGGCATTGATCAGTGGGGTAAAAAGTATTTTCTCTAACCAGAAAATGGTATTGGTTTTTCAACCGCACTTATTTAGCAGAACCAAAGACCTGGCAGATGAATTTGCTGTTAGTTTAGACATGGCTGATGAAATCATCTTACTACCCATCTACCCGGCTAGAGAACTACCTATGGAAGGCGTAAAAAGTGAGATGCTATTGGAGAAGATGAAAAACAAACAGGTTCATGTAATGGAAAAGGAGGAGCTCTTGCATTGGGTTTCAAGCCATAAACCATCATTAATGGTAATGGCAGGTGCAGGAAATATTGATGCATTAGTTCAACCGGTAAAAGAAATATTGGAAGGAAAATGAATGTGAAGAAAC
>CALRUV010000114.1:0-11426 GCA_943371455.1 Chitinophaga pinensis
AACTCCAAACTCCAAACCCCAAACCCTCATACATGTCACATTTTGAACCCCCAATACACTGGAACGACCACGAAGATATTGCCATGAAACTATACGAAATGTTTGGTGATGATTTTAATGAGGGTAGGATTTACCGTGTCAGGTTCACAGATCTGTTAACCTGGATCCTGGAGATTCCAAATTTTGATGGTACCAAAGAGCAAAGTACCGAAGGTCATTTAGAAATGATTCAAAGTGCCTGGGTTTACGAATGGCGTGATGGGCAGAAATAGCTGCCTATATTTGTGCACATGCTGGAAAAATTCAAATATATAACCTGCTTCGTTTTTGATGTGGATGGTGTACTAACCGATGGTAACCTGCTTGTATTACCAGATGGTGTAATGGCCAGAAGAATGAATATCAAAGATGGCTATGCGCTGCAACTGGCAGTTAAGAAGGGTTACGAAGTGGTTATCATTTCCGGAGGAAACTCACCTGAAGTGTTTGACAGGCTTGAAAAACTGGGACTCAGACATATTTTCATGCAGGTTACAGATAAAGCGGCTGTTCTTTCAGCGTTCATGAGCAAGCACCAAATTTCTTCAGAACAGGTTTTATTCATGGGTGATGATATGCCTGATCTTCCCATTATGAAAATAGTCGGTTTGCCTTGTTGTCCGGCTGATGCAGCGCAGGATATACAATTAGCAGCAACTTATATTTCGCATTTGAAAGGAGGTGAAGGATGTTGCAGGGATGTGATGGAAAAAGTTATGCGACTAAGGGGTAACTGGGGGGAAGACCTGTCTGTCGTTTCGCGTTAACAGGAACTTAAAGCTGGTATTTAACAAGGTTCTGTAACTTGAAGTATTAAATCACCATTTTGAAAACTATTGCTGCATTTTTTAGACTGATCAGGTGGCCAAACCTGGTATTTATAGCTGTTACCCAACTGCTTTATAATTATTGTATCTACCAGAAAATCTTCGGAAATACAGCTATCGAATCTGCTGAGTCATGGCAATTCTTTTTTTTGGTGATAGCTTCTGTATTCATTGCCGCAGCAGGATATATCATCAATGATTATTTTGACCTGAACATTGACCAGGTAAACAAGCCGGGCAAGGTTGTTGTAAATGTGCTCATCAACCGAAGATGGGTGATCTTCTGGCATACCTGTTTGAGTTTACTGGGATTATTTTTTACTGTATTGGCTTTGCCCATTGCCGAATATTGGTACCTGGTGCTGGGCAATTTTGCTAGTATTATCCTCTTATGGTTTTATTCTACCAATTTTAAAAAGCAATTGTTGATTGGTAATGTGCTCATTTCCTTACTCACGGCATGGGTTATCGGAATTATTTTTTTTACAAAATATATTTTACAAAGCAGACTGCATGCAGATATAGGCAACAGCCAGGTTCGTTTCTTCCGGCTAACCATATTGTACGCGTCTTTTGCATTTATCATTTCGCTTATCCGGGAAGTGATCAAGGATATGGAAGACCTGGAAGGTGATAGAAAATATGGTTGCCGAACCATGCCAATTGTTTGGGGTGTTAATGTTAGTAAAGTATTTGTTGCCATCTGGATAATTGTGCTGGTTGCTGTTTTGTTGATTCTTCAGATATATGTATTGCCTTTTGGTTGGTATTTTAGCATATTGTATTGTTTATTATATATTATCGCTCCGCTCATATGGATTTTTGTAAAACTCTTTGAAGCAAGAACTGCAGCTGATTTTCATAGACTTAGTAAGGTTGTTAAAATAGTGATGTTAACAGGTATTGTGTCCATGATCTTTTTCAAAATTTATTGATTGGCCCTTTAATACTTATTAGTTTTTATGCAAAATATCATACTGGCTTCTCAATCACCACGCCGAAAGATGTTGTTAGAATGGGCTGAAATACCATTTGAAGTAATTGTAAAGCACACAGATGAATCCTATCCCCCTAATCTTAGTTTTACTGAGATTGCCATTCATATCGCTAGAATGAAAGCACTGGCCGTTCAACAATACAAGCATGAAGCCTATCACAAAGAGTTAATCAATAAAACGATTCTGGCTGCAGATACCATTGTAGTGCTGGAAGGTAAGATCATCGGTAAACCTTTGGACCGGGCTGATGCTATCAGTATTCTTCAGTCGCTTTCCGGAAAAACACATACCGTTATTACCGGAGTGGTATTACTGCATGCAAACGGCGAAATAGCTTTTGCGGATGAAACAGAAGTTCGTTTTTATACTCTCACTGATGAGCAGATTATTTTTTATGTAGATAAATATAAACCCTTCGATAAAGCAGGTGCCTATGCCATTCAGGAGTGGATTGGGGTAATTGGTATTGAATGGATCAAAGGAGATTTTTATAACGTGATGGGATTGCCGGTAAGCAAGGTTGTTAAGGCTTTACATACATTAAATTCCTAACCCAAAATCAGGTATTTACCGCATAGCTATTGTTTGTAATTTTTCATTTGGCCGCATCTAAAGCGGTAACTCATGAATGAAAAACTATTACAATTCATCTGGCAGTTCCAGTATTTTAACAAAGACCAGTCATTCACCACACAAGGTGAATTGCTAACTATCGAAAAGCCGGGTCGATTAAACAAGCATCAGGGTCCTGATTTTGCGGAAGCCATCATCCGTATTGGCATTACCCGTTGGGCTGGGAATATAGAGCTCCATTACCTGTCCTCTCATTGGCATAAACACAGGCATAGTTCCGATAAACAATACGATAATATCATACTGCATGTTGTTTGGGAAGATGATAGTCCGGTAATTGACAAAAATGGTTATCCCTTTCCCACATTCGAACTCAAATCAAGGGTGCCATCGGTATTGCTGCAAAAATTCCAGTTGATGATGAGCAGTCCGCAATCGGTTCCCTGTTATGCTTTTTTGCCTGTGTTGAATGATCTGGAATGGTTGTCGTGGAAAGAAAGACTAATAGCAGAAAGATTAGAAAGAAGTACAACACATATCAGTAACCTTTACAAGCAATCAGGGAACAGCTGGGAAGAAACAACCTGGTGGTTGGTGGCTGCTAATTTTGGTGGAAAGGTAAATGGAATACTTTTTGAAGAGTTAGCCAAATCTATTCCATTTTATATTTTGCTGCGCCACCACCATAAAATCCATGACCTGGAAGCCATGTTACTTGGTCAGTCGCATCTTTTGCATAAAAAATTTACGGAAGACTATCCCTGTTTTCTACAAACTGAATATAGGTTCCTTTGTAAAAAATATGCCTTACCTATTGTGAACCGGCAACCTGCTTTTTTAAGAATGCGGCCTGCTGGATTTCCCTCAATCCGATTAGCACAATTAGCTATGTTACTGCATCAGCATAAGCAATTGTTTGCAGAAATCATTTCCATGCAAAGATTGAAAGAAGTTTTAAAATTCTTACAGGTAAAACCATCAGCCTATTGGCAAAATCATTACTGTTTAGATGAAATATCTGCGGAACATTCCGGCGCTCTAGGTAAATCCATGCAGGAAAATATCATCATCAATACCTTTGTACCCCTGCTTTTCACTTATGGTAAGCATACAAATAATGAAATAATTAAAAACCGGGCAATTTCCTGGCTTTTAGAACTGCCTCCTGAAGACAATCATATAGTTAACCAATGGAAAAAATGGGGTATAATCCAACAAACAGCTTTAGATTCTCAAGCCATGTTAGAGTTAACAAATCAGTACTGTCTGTTAAAAAAATGCCTTCAATGTGGCGTAGGCAACAAAATCCTGCAAAATAACGTCTAATTACCAGTTAAACTGTATATCCAATGCAACATCGGGATGCAGGGTTCTTTCAACCGGACAATAGCGGGCCGTTTTTTCCAGTATTTCTTTTTCTTTATCACCAAGATGAAGGTTATTGGGAAGGAAAACATGGGCAATGATTTTTCCGATACGGCGGGGATCACTAACCATGATTTTGGTTACCTCTAAACGGGTACCCTCCAGTTCAATATTCATGGTGCGGGCTTTGATGGCCATTGTGGTAACCATGCAGGTGCCTAAGGCTGTAGCAACCAGGTCGGTGGGAGAGAACCTTTCGCCCTTACCCTGGTTATCTGTGGGGGCATCGGTTTCAATGTTTGTGCCACTTTGAATATGGGTAGCGGTTGTACGAAGGTCGCCGTTATAAATAATTTGTGAAGTCATTGTATCATTTTACTATAAATTTACAAGTAAGAAATCAAATGGAAGTGAAGAAGCTACTATTAATTACCAGCCTGTTTATTACTGTTTTGGGTAATGCCCAAAAAAATGTAAAGTCAACTTCTGCAGATGCCAAACAAATTAAAAAGGCAGAGCGTAAGGAAAAGATAAACCAGTTGATCAAACAGGAAGAAGAAGGCGCCTTGATTTTTCATAAACAAGGAGGTTTTGGATTCAAGTTCAACACAGATGCCTGGAGTGTTTTTTATGAAAGAGGTAAATACAAAACATTAACCAAAACCAGTTTGTGGTGGCTGGAGTTTGGTGAAAGAAAACATAACAAAGAAGAAAAAGTACCTACCCTCAGTGCTTCACAGGGATTTTTAGTGATATCCAGCTATATCTATGGCAAACAAAATAATTTTTATTATTTGAAAGCGGGATTAGGACAGCAAACCCTGATTGGTGGTAAAGGCAATAAAAATGGCGTTGCGGTATCTGCCATTTATGGAGGTGGTTTTTCAGCGGGTTTACTTAAGCCCTATTATATCCAGATCCAGAACCCAACCAATAATCAGCGCGAAGAAATTAAATATGCCAATAACGACAAACTTTTCCTGGATCCTACCATTATTATGGGTAAAGCCGGACTGGGAAAGGGTTTGAATGAAACCAAATTTGTTCCCGGTTTTCATGCAAGGGGCGCACTGCGGTTTGATTATGGCCGTTACAATGAATTGCTATCCGCTATGGAAGTAGGCGTTAACGCAGAGTATTATACCCAAGCCATGCCCATGCTGCTCCTCAATCCGGAAAGAAAATTCTTTTTCAATGCCTATATTTCCCTTGTTTTTGGTAAGAGAAAGTAGTGTAGTTTTGGGTTTTGAATTTCGAGTTTCGAGTTTCAAGATGATTTAATTCAACATTTTCATTTCTGGGTTTCTATCTAGTGAAATTGAACTCAAAACCTAAAACTCAAAACCCAAAACCCTAAACTGAATCTCTTGCAGGAAACTATTACAGAAACAAAGATTAAAAAACCTAATTGGCTGCGTGTTAAACTACCTATCGGGGAAAGTTATAAGCATGTGCGGGGTTTAGTAGACACACATAAACTACACACAATTTGTGAAAGTGGCAATTGCCCCAATATGGGCGAATGCTGGGGTGAAGGAACAGCTACATTCATGATCTTAGGTAATATATGTACCAGGAGTTGTGGGTTTTGTGCAGTGGCAACGGGCAGACCGGAACCCATTGATTGGAACGAGCCCCAACGTGTTGCAGAAGCCATTCACCTGATGAAAGTTAAACATGCGGTTATTACCAGTGTTGATAGGGATGAAGTAAAAGACGGAGGCTCCATTATCTGGTATAATACCATTGAAGCAGTAAAAGGATTAAACCCTTCTACTACCTTAGAAACCTTAATTCCGGATTTTCAAGGTAAGGAAGACCAGATTAACCGCATTATCATTGCAGCGCCTGAAGTGGTTAGTCATAATATGGAAACCTGCGAAAGACTCACCAAAAAAGTACGCGTACAAGCCAAATACAGAAGAAGTTTAGAAGTATTGCATATTTTGAAAAAAGGGGGCATGCGCACCAAAACGGGAATGATGCTGGGCCTGGGCGAAACCAAAGAAGAGATCATTGCAACCATGCATGATTTGGTTGCCGTTGGCACAGATGTAATTACCTTAGGTCAATACCTTCAGCCTACAAAAAAGCACTTGCCTGTTCAAAGGTTTGTACACCCGGATGAATTTGCCGAATTGCGCGAAATTGGCTACAGCATTGGGTTTGACTATGTAGAAAGCGGTCCGTTGGTTCGTTCTTCTTACCATAGTGAAAAGCATGTGATACCCGGATTTGGCAGGAACAAATGGGAAGAAGAAAAAGCTAATCAACCATCATGATTTTTTTGCATTATTGCAAGGTGGCAGTTACATGGTGTTGGTAAAATCGGCATCCATTAGATGGATTAGTTTTTAAGAAATTTTAGCCAATATTGTATGTTCAAAAAAAAACTGTTCACTTTCAGCTTATTATTTTCTTTCATTTTTTCTTATGCACAGCAAGAATGGAAAAATGTAGATTCCCTTTATCAGCCCTTGCCCAAAGGAATGCATGTTTATGTTTCCAATTCTAGTTTGGATGGAAAGCCCAATAAAGCATTTTATGTAAGTGCCGAACTGAAAGAAAAATCTTTAACATTTACAGCAGAAGTAGGCAATGGTAAAAGATTTACGCCTGCACAGTATTATGAACAGGGGCAACAACCCGTTGTGGTGATGAATACCACTTTCTTTGAGTTTAAGAATAACAGCAATTTAAATGTTGTAATTAAAGATGGCCAATTAGAAGCTTACCAAATACATACCATGGCTGGGAAGGGAAAAGATACATTAACCTATCGACATCCTTTAGGTAGTGCCATTGGTATTACATCTAAACGAAAAGCTGATATCGCCTGGGTATATTCGGATACTACTGCTGAATTTGCTTTTGCCAGTCAGAAAATAATTCCTGCATTCAAAGATTCTATCTCTCATCCGTCCATTCAAACATTTAAACAAAAAGGGAAATTTAAGAAATGGAAAATGCAAACAGCCGTTGGTGGCGGTCCTGTGCTGGTACAAAATGGTGCCATACAAATAACCAATAATGAAGAGTTGAAATTTGCCGGTAAAGCCATTAACGACAAGCATCCCAGAACCGCTATCGGATATACCGCTGATGGCAGATTGATACTAATGGCTATTGAAGGAAGGTTTCCTGGAAAGGCAGAAGGTGCTACCTTGGGTCAAGTAGCAGAAATGCTGAAAGAATTAGGCTGTGAGGAAGCTATGAACCTAGATGGTGGTGGAAGCAGCTGTTTACTTGTTAATGGCAAACAAACCATAACACCATCAGATAAGGAAGGACAAAGACCTGTTCCGGCTGTTTTTTTAATTAAGCAATTACTTCAGGTCCCAAACTAAAGCACTTGCCCCAAGAATAGCGGCATCAGACTCTTTCAAATGGCTAACTAATATCTTCACTTTATTTTGAAATACCTGTATCAAATTAGCCTCCATATGTTCACGGGTAGGTTTCAGTATCAGGTCGCCGGCCTTGGTTAGTCCGCCAAATAATACAATAGCTTCCGGACTGGAAAACATTACAAAATTTGCCAGTGCCATTCCCAGAATTTTGCCTGTAAATTCAAAAATTTCTTTGGCCAATGCATCGCCCTGAATAGCGGCATCGTACACTTTTTTAGAATCCATTTCAGCACTTGGGATATTTCTCAGTAAACTAGGGGTATCGCTATTCGCCAGAAAGTCGAGTGCCGTTAAAGTTACACCCGTTGCAGAAGCATAACTTTCTAAAGAACCTTTTTTTCCTGTGCCATCATGCATTCTGCCATCTGGTATAATAATGGTATGTCCTAATTCGCCTGCAAAGCCGTCATGACCATAAATTAATTTACCATTGGCAACAATACCGCTTCCCACTCCGGTTCCTAAAGTGATCATGATAAAATCATTCATTCCTTTTGCAGCACCATACATCATTTCGCCTAATGCGGCAGCATTGGCATCGTTGGTTAGTACAACGGGTAGTTTAAATTTATCTTCTACTAATTTGGCAAGGGGTAATATGCCTTTCCAGGGTAGATTAGGTGCGTATTCTACAGTACCGGTATAATAATTTCCATTGGGTGCGCCAAGGCCAATTCCTTTCATTCTGCCAACGCCACCTGCTTTTTCAATCAATGGTGAAACATTGTTATAAAGGTCATCAATAAAATCTTCCAGTTCCTTATGTGTTCTGGTTGACATCTCACTGGAAAAAAGCAGGTTGCCTAACCGGTCAACAATACCGAATTTAGTTCCAGTGCCACCAATATCAATACCAACTGCCAGTTGTTCTAACCCTGATTTTGACTGAGCCATCTTACTTGTATTTTTTGTAAAGCAAATTTTTATTAATGACCGCCACTGGTTTTGATATCATAATCAATACCCTGCGATTTTAAAATAGATTTTGACTTGATAGCATAAAATGCCAGGTAGGCAAAACACAATACACCCACAATATAACTGTTCTGAATACCCAGAATATTATCTTCTGCCACAATACCCTGTACCACACTGATAATACCACCGCCCATGATCATCATAATCAGCAGGCTACTTCCCTGGTTGGTATGTTTACCCAGGCCTGCAATAGCTAGGGTAAAAATACAAGGCCATAAAGTACTACAAAATAAACCAACGCTGATAAAGGCAAATACACTGGTCATACCGGTTGTAAGCATACCTATTATTAAAGCTGCAACGCCTAATATGGAGAAAATTAGCAGCATTCTTGCAGGATTACCTTTACTGAGAATATCACCTATGATCATGGTGATAATCACCAAACCATAAACATAAAATGAACTGATATCATGCTGCGCAATGGCATTCACTCCCAGAAAAACACCAAATGCTAAATAGGGCATGAGGAAATTCAGAATTTTTTTAGCGCCAGCACTCACGTCAAATGCACCTACGGCACCTGTCCACCTACCCATCATCAAACTTGCCCAATATAAAGAAATATAAGGAGCCACCTGGTTGGTAGGCATGTTTAGATGCTGCATCATATATTCCGGTAAATTACTGGCAGTAGCTACTTCCACGCCCACATACAAAAAAATACCAATCATACCCAG
Organism: Chitinophaga pinensis; assembly: GCA_943371455.1. Lineage (GTDB taxonomy): Bacteria > Bacteroidota > Bacteroidia > Chitinophagales > Chitinophagaceae > Sediminibacterium > Sediminibacterium pinensis_J. The sequence goes on from CALRUV010000114.1 coordinate 8,871, forward strand.
TACCAATTGCGGGTAATGAAATACGGATGACTTATGCATTACTTTAGTGTCTTCCGTTGCTTCACTATCAGCAACCTTGTCCAGGTCTATTTTATTGGGAATACTGGAGAATTTAAAAAATAGTGCCACCACGAGAAATGCTAATCCCAGCACCAGGTAAGGTGTTTTTACACTTTCAATACTTGCTTCAGTAGAACCAGAAGCCACACTTCCAAAGATGGCAAAACTTACCAGCAAGGGTCCGATGGTTGTACCAAAATTATTGATACCTCCAGCCATATTCAATCTTTGTGAACCAGTTTTGGGATCGCCAATTACGATTGCCAATGGGTTTGCGGCAATTTGTTGGAGGGAAAATCCTAATCCAACAATGAACAATCCGGTTATCATTAAAGTAAACGACTGGTTATTGGCTGCCGGATAAAATAATAAGGTACCAATAGCTGATATGATCAAACCAATGGCAATACCATTTTTATAGCCAATCTTATTGAGTAAGTCATCACCAATTACTTTGGATATAGCGAAATAAATAAGCGAACCTACTGTATAGGCAACATAAAAAGCAAAGGAAACTAATTGACTTTGCGCCTGCGACAAATTAAAAGCCTTTTTAAATACCGGGATCAGTATATCGTTAGAGGCAGCAACAAATCCCCAGAAAAAGAATACAGAAATCAGGGTGCCGAATTGTGTCCAGTTAGTTTTTTGATTCATAACAATCGTTAAGAGGTTTGCATTTAATGGCATCCTAAAGTAAGTACATTTTACATTTTTAAAAATTTTAAATCTTTAGACAGTAATTCATTAAATTCATGCGGTAAATTCGCTAGTACAAAATTAACCTGTATAAAAGATGGAGATCGTCCATGTAAGTGCTGAATGTTATCCTGTTGCAAAAGCAGGCGGGCTGGGAGATGTAGTAGGTGCATTACCAAAATACCAGGTAAAAGCTGGTCATTTTGCTAAAGTGGTGATGCCCATGTACCGTACAAAGTTTTTATACGATAATGAATGGACAGTGGATTTTAAAGGTACAGCCAATTTGGGAAACAGGTTTTTTGAGTACACGGTGATTAAAGATCCTACCAATAAACTGGGTTTTGACCTATTCCTGATCGATATCAATGGCCTGCTGGATAGGCAAAAAGTATACGGTTACGACGATGATTCAGAAAGGTTTACGGCTTTTCAGATTGCCGTAGTTAACTGGATGAGTAAATGGGAGCATAATCCAGACATCGTTCATTGCCACGACCACCATACCGGACTCATCCCTTTTATGATGCAGTACTGCTATGATTACCAAAAATTAAGTAAAATTTCCACTGTTTTTACCATACACAATGCACAATACCAGGGGCAAATGGGTTGGGATAAAAGCATTTATATTCCCACATGGGATCTTTGGAAAAGAGGCATGTTGGATTGGGCGGAAGCCATTAATCCACTGGCTTCTGCCGTTAAATGTGCGGGAAGGGTAACAACTGTTAGTATGAGTTATATGGGTGAATTACGTTATCAGTCAAATGGTCTCGAAAAATTATTCGATCTGGAAGCCGGTAAATGCAGTGGCATATTAAATGGAATTGACAATGAAGTTTGGAATCCTGAAAATGATAAATATTTAACGGATCATTTTTCTGTAAAAACAGTGTCGGCTGGCAAGAAAAAAAATAAAAATGCCCTTTGTAAACAGTTTGGCCTGGACCCTGAAAAACCTTTATTTGTTTTTATTGGTAGGCTGGTAGGAGAAAAGGCGGCAGAAATTCTTCCGGGAGCTATTCAGGCTGCTATTCACCAAACAAATGGGAATGCCTGTTTTTTGGTGCTGGGCAGTGGTGATACAGCTGTGGAATGGGCATTTCAACAAATGGTGGAACCCTACAAAGGTTTGTTCAATACAGTAATTGGGTATGATGAAACACTGAGCCATATGATGTATGCAGGTGCTGATTTTTTGTTAATGCCCAGCAGGGTAGAGCCCTGCGGTTTGAATCAGATGTACGCTATGCGCTATGGAACAGTACCTATAGTAAGAAGCACCGGAGGTCTGCAAGACACTGTTCTGGATATGGGAGATCCTGATGGTTTTGGAATCAGGTTTAACCATGCTTCTGTGGATGATGTGGTTTATTCTATTGGCAGGGCTGTAGCAGTTTACCAGGATAGCAGTCACATGCTAACTATGCGCAAAACAATGATGCAAATAGACCATAGCTGGGAAAGCACGGTTGACCAATACACAGCTCTATACCAAAGTATGCAGTAACACCTTGCAATGGAATAATTTCATTGCAAAAAATGATCAATAAAAATTGTACTATGATTAATATTTCAAATTCAGTTGTAGCTGTCATCCTTGGCGGTGGAGCTGGTAGCAGGTTGTATCCACTTACATCCAGTAGGTCAAAGCCTGCTGTTCCTATTGCAGGTAAATATCGTTTGGTGGATATTCCTATCAGCAATTGTATCAACAGTCATATCAACCGCATGTTTGTGCTTACGCAGTTTAATTCTGCATCTCTGAATAAGCATATCAAAAACACCTATCAT
>CALRUV010000115.1:0-11382 GCA_943371455.1 Chitinophaga pinensis
GGTCAGATTACCAACGTATTCAATAGCTTGAATAAAATTAACTTCGACGCTACCAACGTATTAGGATTTAATCCTTCGCCGGCACAAGCTGCAGAAGCTAAATTTATCCGTGCGATTTCTTTGTATTACTTGCTTGATCTGTATGGTCAGTTTCCTATCAGAAATCCAGGTGATAACTTGCTATTAGCGCCAACCGTATTGGCTGGTGATGCAGGTGCTAAATTCATCATTGATGAATTGAATGCTGCTTTACCTAATTTGCCTGCATCAAATACTAGTGCGCAAGCAAATGCTGATGCATGTAGAACTTTACTGATGAAGTGTTATTTACAAAGAGGTGCATGGGCTAACAGGGCTGCTCCAACTTTTGCGGCTGCTGATATGGCGCAGGTGATCAGCTTAGGTAATGCCATCATTAATAGTGGTAAATACTCTTATAACGCCAATTACTTCGATAATTTTAAATCAGGTAATGACAATTCTAAAGAAGCCATCTTCCGCTATGATAACACTTCAGGTGTTAGTGCCAATAACTCTGGTATGGCTGGTCGCTGGTGTATGACTTTGCACTACAATTCTTATACCCCTAATAACCCGAACGCTGGTTGGAACGGATTCTCTACCATTGGTGATTTTTATGCTTCTTTCAATACAGGTACCGGACCAACTACTTATGGTCCTGCTGATACTGCATTTGACGGAAGAATTGGTGGTCGTGATTATGAGAATGCAAAAAAGATCTCTGGTATCCTTCCGGGCTTCCTGGTTAACCAACAGTACAATGAAAACGGTGTTGCTATCAAAGATAGAAAAGGTGCTCCTTTGGCTTTCGTTAAAGATATCGCTCCTAATATGATCGAAACAGGTGCAAACCTGGAAGTAACAGGTATCCGTGTAGTAAAATATGTACCTGATTATGCGCAGTTTGGTGGTGGACCAACTGGTAATGATAACATGATCTTACGTTATTCTGATGTGGTATTGATGGTTGCTGAAGCAAGACAAAGAACCGGAGATGCTGCAGGTGCTTTAACAATGGTAAATAATTTACGTGCTGCAAGAAAAGCACCACCATTGACTACCATGGCTTTGGTTAATGTAAACAATGTGGAAGACCCACTTACTTTATTAGCTGAAAGAGGTCGTGAACTATATTGGGAAAGTCATAGAAGAACTGACCTTTTACGTTTCGGTGTATTTTTGAAACCTTGGCAGTACAAACCTACTGATGATCCTAAATACTTAGTATTCCCTATTCCAAATTCAGCATTGGCTGCAAATCCAAACCTGAAGCAGAATCCTGGTTACTAATAACTGATTCTTATAAAAAAATTACAATAGTAAAAGGCCTTTAGGGCCTTTTACTATTTCAACTATGCGGCAGCTTTTTAATACAGATAGACACAATTGTAACAAGCCATTATATGAGCCTTAATACATTTATGCGTTAACTTCGAATGCTTTTGCAAACCTAAAATGTCAATACTTTTCTTCACACGAAATATTAGCTCCCGGATGCGTACACTTTATGGCATTTTATTCCTCTGCCTATTGTTAAGTATGTTTTCCTGCAAACAAAAAAAAGAACCAACTCTTTTTGATCTGGTTGAAAATTCTGGCATCAACTTTAGAAATGATGTGGAAGATGGTAAAAAAGAAAATAGTTTTCTGTTTCGTAATTTTTACAATGGTGGTGGGGTTGCCATTGGTGATATCAATAATGACGGCCTTTCTGATGTATTGCTTACTTCCAATATGGCCGAAAACAAACTCTTTCTCAATAAAGGTGGTTTACAATTTGAAGACATCAGCACCAAAGCAGGTTTGCAACAAGATAGCATGTGGAGTACCGGTGTTGTTTTTGCTGATGTAAATAACGACGGCTGGCTCGATATCTATATCTGTAATTCGGGACATATGTCAACAGGTAAAAGACTCAACAAACTCTACATCAACAACCATAACCTCACATTCACTGAAGCTGCCGCAAAATATGGTCTCGATCACAAAGGATATTCTACACAGGTTTCTTTTTTTGATTATGATCTGGACGGAGATCTGGATTGTTTTATGATTAATAACAGTCCTATTCCTGTTAATCAATTAGGTTTTAATAACAACCGCGACCTTCCCGAAAAACAATGGAAAGTTGGCGAGTTTCTGAAAGGCGGTGGTAACCACCTTTTTCGGAATGACAATAATTTTTTTAAAGAAGTAACAGAAGAAGCAGGTATTCATGGAAGCCTTATCAGTTTTGGATTGGGTATATCTGTTGGCGATATCAATGGGGATGGTTACCAGGATATTTATGTGTCTAATGATTCTTATGAGCGCGACTACCTTTATGTAAATCAGCGAAACGGAAAATTTAAAGATGAGTTTGAAGAGCGTATCAAACATACCAGTTTCTCTTCTATGGGTTCGGATCTGGCAGACATCAATAATGACGGCTTACCGGATATTTTCAATACAGACATGCTTCCCGATATTGATTACCGTTTAAAAACAACTGGTGCATTCGACAATATTGACCTATTTAATACCAAATTGAAAACAGGTTTCTATTATCAGTATGTAAAAAATTGCCTGCAGATAAATAATAAGCAGGGTAAATTTATTGAAACAGGCAATTATAGCGGAGTATCCGGTTCTGATTGGAGTTGGGGTGCTTTGATGTTTGATATGGACAATGACGGTTTTAATGATATTTATGTTTGCAATGGTGTAAACAGAGATGTTACAGACCTTGATTTTATTGAATTCTTTGCCAATGATGTAATACAGAAAATGGTTCTGTCGGGCCAAAAACAAGATGTGGATGAAGTGCTGAAACATATACCTCAAAATCCACTCACCAATAAAGCATACCATAACCAAAAAGATTTACGCTTTATTGATATGGCTGAAAAATGGGGTTTTGATCAGCCAACCTTTTCAAATGGGGCTGCTTATGGAGATTTAGACAACGACGGAGATCTAGACCTGGTAGTGAATAATGAAAACCAACCTTCCTTTCTTTACCGAAATAATAGCCGAGAGATAAATAAAAATAATTTTATCAGTATTAATTTAAAAGGCTCCGACAAAAATACATTTGCTATCGGCACCAAAGTGAATCTGTATTTCGGCAATGAAGTGATCACTCGGGAACAAATACCCAGCAGGGGCTTTCAGTCTTCGATGGATTATAAACTGGTGATTGGTCTTGGCAATAGAACTATGATCGATTCAATGGTGGTTATCTGGCCGGATCTATCGGTTTCTAGTTACACCAAACCCGCAATCAATACTTTACATGTTCTTGATCAGGTAGCTAAGAATAATTTATTCAAGCCCTATCTGCAAAATAAAATTCAACCCCTGTTCGATTCAGTTAGAATTGCATTTGATAAGCATAGTGAAGACGCCAACCTTGATTTTTATTATGAAAGAAATTTGCCAAAACTACTTTCCAAAGAAGGTCCAAAAGCAACTACCGCAGATGTGAATGGTGATGGTATAGATGATGTTTATATCGGTGGCACTTCTGTAAACCCTGGTCAGTTGTATCTACAACAAAAAAACGGGACATTTAAAAAAACAGTTCAGCCCTCTTTTGAGCTGTTCAAAGATTTTGAAGATATAGCAGTTTTATTTTTCGATTACGACCATGATAGTGACTTGGATCTATTGGTTTGTCCGGGCGGTAATAACAATAAATCAGATACCCGTCAGATGCAACTTCGTTTGTTTAAAAATGATGGCAAAGGAAATTTTGAAATTGATGTAACTGCATTTCCTAATACAGGCATGAATATCAGTGTTGCTGTTGCAAATGACTTTAACAAGGATGGGTTTACCGATCTGTTTATTGGCGGCAGAAATGAACCCAGAAATTATGGTGTTGATCCGGATAGTCATCTATTTATCAATGACGGGAAAGGACATTTTACAGATATAGCCAAAACAAAAAATCCTGATATCGCCAAAATTGGTATGGTAACAGATGCTGTTTTTTCGGATGTTGTGGGAGATGGAGATAAAGAACTGATCATAGTTGGAGAATGGATGGCCCCGCGTATTTTCAATTTTACAGGGGATCATTTTATTGAATTAAAAACCAATTTATCAGATAGATTGGGATGGTGGCAAACAGTATCAATAGCTGACTTGAACGGCGATGGCAAGAATGATCTGGTGATAGGAAATATTGGTGAAAACTTTTATTTGCGACCTAGCAAAGAACATCCTGTAAAACTATGGCTTAACGATTTTGATCAAAACAATGCAAGCGACAGGGTTCTTACAAGTACCATCAATGGTAAGGATATGCCGGTATTTATGAAACATGAAATGGAAGACCAGCTTCCATCTCTCAAGAAAAAAAACCTGAGGCATCGTGATTATGCAACCAAACCCATTCAGGAATTATTTTCTTCTGAAATCATCAATAGCTGCAAAGTTAAACAGTTCAATTATGGGGCATCTGTAATTGCCATCAATAAAGGTAATGGCGAATTTGAATTACAAAAGCTACCCACAGAGCTTCAACTATCAGCTATTTGTGCTTTATATATAACAGATATCAACGCAGATAAAATACCGGATATACTTTTTGGTGGCAATGAATATGGCTTCCTGCCTCAATTTGAAAGACTGGATGCAGGGAGAGGCGGCTTGTTGATCAATAAAGGCAAAGCATCTTTTTCTTTAGTAGGTAGTGAAGAATCCGGTATTGATCTGGATGGACAAATACGAGATATTCAGGAAATAACAGGAGGAAAAACACCACAATACCTTTTTCTGCGTAATGATTTGCATCCTGTATTATTTCGTTTGCATGCTAAAGAGATAGCAAAAAAATAAATGGATAGAAGACCAACCTAGTGAATGATGAGGCAATTGAAAAAATATTTTTATCTCTACCTGCTTTTATTGGCTTCTTGTAAATCGGGTATGCCCAAGCAAGAAGCCGTTTTTGAATTATTGGATAGCCGTAAAACAGGGTTACTTTTTGCTAATAACCTGCATCCTACCCAACAATTTAACATGTTTAAATACATGTATTTCTATAATGGAGGTGGGATAGGTTCGGGCGATTTTAATAATGATGGTCTGATAGATGTTTTCATGTCTGCTAATCAAGGTGAAAACAAATTGTACCTGAATAAAGGTGCACTTTCCTTTACTGATATAACTAAAGAAGCAGCGATACCTCAAGATGGCGGATGGTCAACAGGTGTATCAGTTGTAGATATCAATAATGATGGAATGCTGGATATTTATATAAGCAGGGTAGGTGAGTTTGAAACATTACATGGGAAAAATCAACTGTTGATTTGTAAGCGCATAGATGCCAATAAAATTCCTCATTATGTAGATGAAGCAAAAAAATATGGTCTCGATTTTTCAGGTTTTACTACGCAAGCTGTTTTTTTTGATTATGACCTGGATGGTGACCTGGATTGTTTTTTGCTAAACCATTCTGTTCACCGAAATGGTTCTTTCTCTCCACGTAAAGATTTTTTGGGCACTTATCATCCACTTTCAGGTGATCGTCTTTATCGGAATGATGGCAATAGTTTTAAAGATGTTACGCGCGAATCTAAAATCAATAGTTCTGCTATCAGTTATGGTTTAGGTGTGGCTGTGGCAGATATTAACCTGGATGGATATCCCGACCTCTATGTAGGAAATGATTTTCATGAAAATGATTATTTCTACATCAATCAGAAGAATGGCAGTTTCAAAGAAGAAATAGAAGAACACATCATGCATACCAGTCAATTCTCTATGGGTGTTGATGTAGCAGATGTAAACAATGATGGGTTCCCCGAAATCATATCAATGGATATGCTTCCATCTGATCCCTATATTTTAAAGCGATCACTGGGTGAAGATGAGCATGATATTTTTCAATACAAAATTAATGCAGGTTATAACCACCAATACACCCGAAACAATTTGCAATTAAACAGGCGCAATGGTGTGTTCAGTGAAATTGGTTTGTATGCAGGTGTATATGCTACAGACTGGAGTTGGGCTCCACTATGGATGGACTTTGAAAATGACGGGTTGAAAGATTTATTTATTTCTAATGGCATTCCCAAGCGAATGAATGATATGGATTATGTGAATTTTGTTTCCAACGAGGAAATTCAAAAAAAGATCTCGACCAATCAAATGGAAGCAAAGGACTTGGCGCTGGTTAATAAGTTTCCTGAAATTAAAATTCCAAATAAACTGTTTCGTAACAATGGCAACATGAAATTTAGTGATATGGATGGATTGATTGATAAAGATCAGCCTTCCTATTCAAATGGTGCGGTTTATGCAGATTTTGACAATGATGGTGACCTGGATATTATCGTAAATAATATTGACCAGGCAGCCATGGTTTATCGCAATAAAAGCAACGACAGTAAACTAAAACCATTTGTAGAAATCAAATTGAAAGGTCCGGATAAAAATACAAATGCCATCGGTTCAAAAATTATCCTTTTTGCCAATAAAGGCATCAGCACTTACGAAAAAAGTCCGGTAAGAGGATTTCAGTCAAGTATGGAAGGCCCAATTCATATTGGTTTAGATAAAGTTACTATTGACTCAGCTTTCCTCATATGGCCTGATAATACTTTTCAACCCATACAATTAAAGAGCCCTACAACTACTATTAATTATAGTTACAGGAAAGGTTTGCCTCTATTCGATTACAATAAGATCATACAATTCTTTCCGGAACCTTCCAAACCAATGGAAGAAATTACTAAAGACTTGGCTCTTGATTTTCTTCACCAGGAAAATCCATTCCAGGAATTTGATCGGGAACCATTGTTGCCGCATATGGTTTCTAAAGAAGGCCCGGCATTAGCTGTGGCAGATATTAACCATGATGGATTGGAAGACATTTTTATGGGTGCAGCACGTGATAAAAAAAGCGCTGTTTTTCTGCAGACCAGTAACGGAAAATTTATAAGATCTATACAGCCGGAGATGGAAGCAGACAGTGCTTCAGAGGATATAGATGCCATATGGGCAGATGTAAACAACGACGGCCATACCGATTTAATAGTAGCTACAGGTGGCAACGAATTCTTTGGTCCTGATCCACATTTGCAACCAAGGATTTATCTGAACAATGGTAAAGCTGTTTTTTCAAAACTTACCAATGCTTTTGATAATATTTTTCTGAACGCATCCTGTGTTATTCCCAATGATGTAAATGGAGATGGATTCATTGATCTATTCATTGGTGGAAGATCTGTGCCTACAGAATATGGTAAATCGCCTCGTTCTTATCTTTTACAAAATGATGGCAAAGGTCATTTTAAAGATATCACTTCAAGTGTGGCTGCTGATTTATTAAAAGCAGGAATGATCACGCAGGCAGTTTGGTTCGACATGGATAAAGATGGCGACAAAGACCTGCTTACTTGTACGGAATGGGATGGAATTGATGCCTATATCAATAACAAGGGTAAGCTTTCAAAAACAACATTAACCAACCAAAAAGGCTGGTGGAATTTTGTATTACCATTAGATATCGACAATGATGGGGATATTGATTTTATTGCAGGAAATCTTGGATTAAATAGTCGTTTACAGGCAAGTGAGAAGGAGCCGGTTAACATGTATGTAAATGATTATGATAATAATGGCAGGAATGAACAGGTGCTTACCTATTTTTTGCAAGGAAGAGAGTTGCCTTTTGCAAATAAAGATGAATTGCAAAGACAGATTCCCATGCTGAAGAAAAAATATCTTTACGCAGAAGATTTTGCCAAAGCTGATTTGCAGGATATTTTTTCTAAAGAAAAACTTAATAGTGCCCAGGTTTTCACTGCCAATAATTTTGCCAATACTGTTTTTATTAACCAGGGAAACTTATCATTCAAGCCCGAAGCATTACCCTGGAAAGCGCAATTATCTTCCTATAGAGACGCTGTAATAGTTGATGCCAATGGTGATAATTTGCCGGACGTGCTAATGGCGGGAAACTTTTACAATAACAATATACAGATGGGAAGGTATGATGCCGATTTTGGAACTATTCTACTGAATAAGGGAAGCGGAAAATTTAGCCCTGAAAATATCAATGGTGTTCAGGTTAAAGGAGAAGTAAGGCATGTTAGGAGAATTACCATTAATAAGAAAGAGGCTTTTGTGCTGGTGAGGAATAATGATGCGGCGGTGGTTATTAGGTTTAGATAAATATCAAGATATCTTTTCTTGAGTTGATATTTATCTTTTTTAAGATTAGGATTTCTCCTCGTTCCTCGTCGAAATTATTAGTAGACTGGGCGATAGAGTTTGGTGATCCACTTGCTGCTGTCTGGTTGTAAGATCCGGTCCGTTACCAGCATCGAAAAGTTCATCGCCATAGATGTTCTTCTAAAATCAATAAAATATTGCTGAAGACTTTGCGATGCTTTATTGATCGCCTCTTCTCCTCCAACAACTTCAGAGATCATAAAACTTCCTTTAACCATATATTTCATGGCAAAGCCTTCTGATTCTTTAAGATTGGCGTTTACCGGAATACCTGCCATCAACTGAAAATGACTGCTATCCATTACTGTGATATTGAAGATCGGACTCCCTGATTGTTTTACGCCATTTTTCGTTACATGGTTTTGAATGTTGGCAATCAAACCATAGATATCTTTATTGGTTGGTTTAATAGGAAACATTTTTTTAGCAGTAACATACAAAGTATCTTTTAATCGATCCCTTACAATTGGTATACCATATACATTTTCAAGCTTAGACAGAAAGTTTACCATATTCCTTAGAATACTATCCATATTCTTTTTTAAAGCTTTCGCTTCAAAGTAGGTATTGACTTTTGTTAGCGGGTTATTACTTGTTGGAAGGCTGCATGTCCATTGTAAGCCGGTAGAATCAAGTGTAAAGGGAAGCACCACCAGTTTGGAATTAATCGCAAGATCCTTGCGGGAAATATTGATTTCAACTGATTTGTAAAACTTGTTGCTGATGGTGAAATCATACCCATTGAGCGAATAGGTATTTCCTTCTTGTACCCTATTGCCATTAGCAACACTATCATTCCACCATAATTGCCATTTGGATTCGTCAATCAGAAAACGCTCAGTGCCTACATCAGTAGTATTTACAGATGCTGTACTGGTAATGGATATATTTGATGGAATGGAAAGGTAAATAACAGATAACAAAATTGCCAGAAACGTCAATAAAATAAGTATCCATTTTTTCATAATAGCCATCAGGTTTGGGATTGGCAAATTAATGCTATTCGGCCGTATATAACTGATTCATCAGGCATAGATTTTTTAATGAATCCTTAAAATTCAAATTTTAGCGAAAACCTTGCTGTATGTGAATTCACATTTTGTTTCCTATGCCAAATACGGTAATTTGCTTTGTTATTTTCTGCCATTTGACTTTGAACTGTGTTTGCTATGTTTTTTCGTAATTTATCAATAGGTATTACACTTTTTTTCTCTTCAGTTATGCTGCTGTCATGTAAGGATAGGAAGCAGTCTGATGCAAAAGATGCCTTATTCACTTTAATGCCTTCTTCAGCAACGGGTATCAATTTTACCAATACAGTTACTGATTCCAATAATATGAACATTCTTAACTACCATAATTTTTACAATGGTGGCGGGGTGGCTATTGGGGATATCAATAATGACGGACTGCCTGATGTATTCTTTACTTCCAATCAGGGAGAAAACAAATTGTACCTCAATAAAGCTAATCTTCAGTTTGAGGACATATCTGATAAAGCAGGTATTCGTAGTTCGCATACATGGCATACGGGTGTATCAATGGTTGATATTAATGGGGATGGCTGGTTAGATATCTATCTATGCAATGCAGGAATGAATAAAACTGATGATCGTTCCAATGAACTATTTATCAATCAAAAAAACGGCACATTCTTAGAACAGGCAGCAGCTTATGGTTTGGATGATAAAGGGGCGTCTACACAGGCAATTTTTTTCGATTTTGACCATGACAATGACCTGGATTGTTTTGTGCTGAATAACAGTCCCAAATCGATCGACAATTTTGGATACAAAAGTGATATTCGTTATACAAGGGATAGTATCAATGGAGACAGGCTATACCGGAATGACGGAGGGAAATTCAAAGATATAAGTGCGCTCGCCGGAATTTATGGCTCTGAAATTGCCTTTGGATTAGGCGTAGCTGTTGGCGACCTAAACAATGATGGTTGGGAGGATCTGTATGTTGCCAATGATTTTTTTGAAAAGGATTATTTGTACATCAATCAGCAAAATGGAACCTTCAAAGAAATTAGTGATGAAGCATTAGGACATATGAGTAATGGTGCCATGGGAACAGATATGGCCGATATCAATAACGATGGCTATCTCGATATTTTTACGGCAGAAATGTTACCTGAAAATGATTTTCGATTAAAAACTACTATCAAGTTCGATGGATATGATGTTGCCAATGCAAGAAATCAGATCAACTTTCATCATCAATTTACAGCCAATACTTTACAACTAAATAACCAGAACGGTACTTTTAGCGAAATAGCACAATTGGCTGGAGTAGACGCCACCGGCTGGAGTTGGGGAACGCTTTGTTTTGATTTTGACAATGATGGCTGGAAGGATATTTTTGTTTGTAATGGTATTAAAAGAGATCTTACCAACCAGGATTTTCTAGCGTTTTTTAATAGTCAGGAAAATCTGACCAAGGTAAGACAGGGTGGTTTTGATTTTCTGGAACTACTGAATAAAATGCCCTCTGTTGCTATTCCTAATTTTGCTTTTAAAAACCAAGGGAATTTATTTTTCAAAGATGAGTCTTCAAAATTAGGTTTTAGTTTACCCACTTTCAGTAGTGGTGCAGCATACGCAGACCTTGACGCAGATGGCGACCTGGACCTGGTGATTAACAACCAGAATTTAGAATCATCCTTATACAGAAACAATAGTGCACAAAAATTAAAACACCATTATGTAAAAATAAAAACCGTTGGTACCGCACCTAATACGATGGGCTATGGTGCAAGGGTTACCGTTTTTACAGATACCATGCAACAAATGCTGGAACAGATGCCTGTAAGAGGTTTTCAAAGCAGTGTAGATCCCATCCTCTTATTCGGATTGGGTAACCGTAAGCAATTGGATAGTGTTGTTATCCAATGGCCAAATCAGAAATCACAAACCATCAAAAATGTGAAAGCAGATAGTTTGTTAATTGTTAAACAGGAAGATGCTATAACAAATAAGAAACGCGCTGCTATGCATACAGCTTTGTATGAAGAGGTTTCTGATAAAATGATTGCAGGAAATACAAGCCATAAAGAAAATGATTTTGTGGATTTTGATGTGGAAAGACTGATACCGAAAATGTTATCTACGGAAGGACCAAAATTTG
>CALRUV010000116.1:0-11288 GCA_943371455.1 Chitinophaga pinensis
AATCACTATGACTCATCCATACCTGCGATTGTTCGGATACATTTTGGAACAGAATATCTTGTTGCTGGATATGCAGTTTGGCACGACCATACTCGCGTTTATTAGATTTATCAATTCTTCCCCCAAAAAGTTTTGCGGTCAGTTGCGCACCATAACAAATTCCCAAAACGGGAACTTTTTCAATAAAAGAGGCAATATCCACGGTAGGTGCGTCTTCTTCATTTACACTACAGGGCGAACCACTCAAAATGATTCCCTTTAGTCCGGGTTGGATGGTAAAGGGTTTTTGAAAAGGGATGATCTCACAAAACACATTGGCCTCCCTTACTGCCCTGGCTATCAATTGGGTAAACTGGCTTCCAAAATCGAGAATGAGTATTTTTTCTGTCATGTGGCGAAGATAATTCAAATTTGGTGGTTCAAGGGCATTACAAGCGGTTAAGAAAGCTAAAGGAACGGGAATAGATTCTTAAGGTTTCTTTTTAACTTGCCATTATAAAACTATATTATGAAACGAATCATCTTTTCACTTTTTATTGGCTCCCTAGTATTAAGTTCTTGTGATGAAATAGGTTGGAGAAGGATCAAGGGTAGTGGTAATGTAATAACTTCAGATCGCAACATTAACAGGGCTGATAATATCAAGCTGGCGGGTAGTTTTGATGTGGAAATCACTCAGGGACCAACAACTTCCGTTAGGGTGGAAGCTGATGATAATTTCCAATCTTATATAATCACCAGGGTTGAAGGCGGAGCTTTGGTGATCAAAACCAAAAATAATGTGAGCTTCAAATCCGAACATGAGATCAAAATTTATATCACCACCAACAAACTGGAAAGATTGGTCTTGGCAGGATCTGGTAATATAGTAGGTAAAGGCAAGTTTACGGGCAGTGAGAAACTGAAATTACAAATTGCCGGAACAGGCGACATAGAACTGGAAGTAAATACACCAGAGATTGAAGCGGAGATTGCAGGAAACGGATCTATTAAATTGAAAGGCGAAACAAAAAAAGAAACCATCAGTATTGCAGGCGTAGGAGATTTTTTCGCGGAGGATTTAAAAGCAGAAGACGTGAAAGTGAAAATTGCCGGAAGTGGCGATGTTAAAGTGTTTGCAGATGTAAGTTTAGATATTAGTATTGCCGGTGTAGGTTCTGTTTTCTATAAAGGTGCCGCATCTGTAAAACAAAAGGTTTCAGGCAATGGAGACATTAAGAAGATAGATTAATAGTTGACAATCATTTTTTGAAAGAGTAGCCCATCAGGTTACTCTTTTTTTTGTAGAATACTGACGCATTGGAAAGGCTTTCCAATAATAAAACCCGATTATTAACCGTTTAGATGACAGATTATCAACTGGTTTGCTTTTTTTTTCTTACTTTAAGCCTGAAATCCAAGCAGCATTCATGAGTACCCTACAAAAAATTTTATTAGTTGAGGATGAAGTTAAGTTAGGTAAGATTGTAAAAGAAGAATTGGAACTTAATGGCTATACCACAGACCTCGCCATGGATGGTTTAGAAGCATCAAAGATGTTTAGTCAGAATACCTATTCTTTGGTTTTATTAGATATTAACCTCCCTTATAAAAACGGGTTTGTTTTATGCCGCGAGTTTCGTGAGCAGAACGATCAAATACCGATAATCATGCTTAGTGCTGCCGGTGAAATACATGATAAAGTAGAGGCATTTAATATTGGGGCTGATGACTACATGGTTAAACCCTTCCATTTTGTTGAATTATTTGCCAGGGTAAAGGTTTTCCTGAAAAGGTCCGACCCACCTGCTGAAACTGATAAGATTTTTATAGAGGATCTGGAGATCAATTTCATCAATAAAACCGTTAAAAGAAACGGGATTTCTATTAATCTTACAGCCAAAGAATTCACCCTACTAGTGTTATTGGCCAGAAACCGGGAAAGAGTGATTTCAAAGCAAGAGATACTGGAAAAAGTGTGGGACCTAAGCTTCGATACCGGTACCAATACCATTGAAGTATATATCAGTTTTCTAAGAAATAAAGTGGATAAGCCTTTTGATATTAAACTAATACATACGAAACCGGGATTTGGCTATTATATCAAATAAACACCTGGTTCTATGAGCCTGAAATCAAGACTTACCATTATTTACACCCTTTTTGTTTCTGGTTTAATTTTTATCGTTTTTCTGGTCATCTATTTATTAAATTCCAATAGCAGGGAAACGCAGTTTTTTAACAAACTGAGTCAGGTTACCCTTAAAAATAATTTTACGAATATATCCGAGAGCAGATTTCAACAACTACAGATTTCAGATGGAAGATTCCTGCACCTCAATGCCAACAATGGTTTCATACACATTGTGCCGCAAACATTAAAAATTGTAATTGATACAGCCATCTTTTCAAAATTAAAAACACTGAATAAATATCAATGGTATGATAATGAAAATCGGCAGTAGGCTGGATTTTATGATAAGGATAAAAAGGAAATATATATTACCGGGGGATTTGATAAGGATGGGTTAGGTACAATAAAACAATTAGGCATTATCCTGTTTTTTGTGTGGTTAGGTGCTGTTTTGTTAACGGCCCTATTCTCTTTCATTATTATGAAAAAGGCTTTTCTTCCTTTAGTGCGTTTAAACCAGCAAATGAGTGCAACAACCCTGCACAACCTTGGGCAAAGGATAGAAATGAATACGGTAAATGTTGAGATCAATGAGATTGCTGAAAACTTTAATGCTATGCTTGATAGGTTGGGTAAAGCTTTTGAGTTTCAAAAAAGTTTTGTTTACCATGCTTCTCATGAGCTACGTACACCACTGGCTACCATGCTTTCGCAAACAGAATCTGCCCTGGCAAAGAACCTCACGGATACGGAATACAAAGAATTACTTGTATCCTTAAAAGAAGATCAGCAGGAACTGATTGAATTGACCAATTCCCTATTGATCATTTCTCAGTTTGAACAGATGGGACAGGTAAAAGACTGGCCCATATTGCGTATTGACGAAGTTATATATGAAGCCATGGGGATCACCAAAAAGATGTTTCCTGCATTAAGTCAGGAATTTATTTTTGGCACCATACCCGAGTCGGATGTAGATTTTGAAGTGAATGGGAATGCATCCCTGCTAAAATCGGTTTTTTCTAACCTGATAAAAAATGCCTATTATTATTCTACTAATCAGAAAGTGAAAATCACGCTGGAATCTGATGGTCAAACCCTTTTGATTCATTTCGATAATGAGGGCATGCAATTACCTGCTGATGAAAAGGAAAATATTATGACACCGTTTTTTAGAGGGGGCAATGCTTTAAAAACCAAAGGCTATGGATTGGGATTGGCCATTGTATATCGTTTCATTACCATTCATAAAGGTACAATCACGTATACACCTATCTCTAACGACATCAATAGGTTTACCATCACACTGAATAAAGCAATAAGCAAGGATGCCTGAAAATAAAAAACCAACCTAAGAGGTTGGTTCTTTAAAAAATATCGAACGACTTAATACTAAGCCACAACTTTTGCTTTCTTTGCTAATTTGCTCTTCAAATTGGCTGCTTTGTTTTTGTGGATAATTCCACGCTTGGCCATTTTATCGATCATTGATACAACATTCGGTAATTGCTCTTCATATACCTTTGCTTCGGTATTTGATTTCAGGTCACGTATCGCATTACGGGTAGTTTTACCATAGTAACGGTTACGCTCTCTGCGCTTTGTTGCTTGTCTCACGTCTTTCTTTGTAGCTGAATGGTTTGCCATGATCTGTTTTTTTCAGGACGGCAAAGGTAAGGGCTAAGGATGAAATATTAAAATTTAAATGAAAAAAGGAAGAAAAAATACCTAAAAAACTGTGGTTGGTTAAAAAAATCCCATTTTAAGCACCATTTTCTAAAACCTGAAACCCAAGTTTTTCCATTTTACAGGAATGAAAGCCTCTTTAGTTAACAGAATTTGGCTCTGATTATCTGTCCAAACACCGATATTTGTCCACTATTTGACCCAAAAGATGCTCAACTACTAACAAATGAAAGACTTTTCATATATCACAAACTCTCACCCATCCTATATCGAAGACCTTTACAAAGAATTTTTGAAGGACCCTTCCAGTATTGATCCAGACCTGAAAAAGTTTTTTGAAGGCTTTGATTTTGCTGTTTCTAATGGTGTTGGCGAAGTAAATGTGGGTAATCCAACAACTGCATCCACGGGTGTTGGTGAAAACAACAATACCGGCGAAGATGTTATTGCTGGTAATTCATCAACTGCATCCGCAGCTATTGACTGGATGCATGAAATAAGGGTTTATCGCCTGATATTGGGCTACCGTAATAAGGGGCATCTACTTGCAAAAACCAATCCCATCAGGGCAAGAAAAGACAGGGGCGCAAATTTGGATTTACCTTTTTTTGGTCTTACAGAAGCAGATCTTGACAAGGTATTTTATGCAGGAAATTTAATAGGATTAGGCGCAGTAAGTTTACGCACTATACTCGCTCACTTGCAAAATACCTATGCCAATCATGTAGGTATAGAATTTAAATATATCAGTGACCAGAAAAAGGTTGACTGGCTTACACAGGAGATGGAGAAGAATTTTTCAGCTCCCTTATCATTAGATAAAAAGAAGCGCATCCTTGAAAAATTGAACCAGGGTGTGATGTTCGAAAAATTCCTGCACACAAAATATATTGGTCAGAAAAGGTTTTCACTGGAAGGAGGTGAAACAACGATTGCAGCTTTGGATGCGATCATCAATGTGGCTGGAGAAAATGAAGTGCAGGAAGTAGTGATAGGCATGGCACACAGGGGCAGACTTAATGTATTGGCCAATATCATGGGTAAAACCTATGAACAAATATTTAGCGAATTTGAAGGAACAGCGGTATTGGACCAAACCATGGGCAGTGGTGATGTGAAATACCATATGGGTTATGGAAGTGAAGTGCCAACATCCGATGGCAAGATCATGCACCTGAAACTGATGCCCAACCCATCACACCTGGAAGCGGTAGATCCGGTAGTGGTGGGCTTTGCAAGGGCTAAGGCAGACGTGATGTATGCCAGTGATTTCGACAAGATCCTGCCCATTTTAATTCATGGAGATGCATCAGTAGCCGGTCAGGGTGTTGTATATGAAGTATTACAAATGAGTTACCTGCGCGGCTATTATACAGGTGGTACCATTCATTTTGTGATCAATAACCAGATTGGTTTTACCACAGATTTTGATGATGCCAGAAGTGCTGATTATTGTACCTCATTAGCGGCCATGGTTCAGGCACCCGTTCTGCATGTAAATGGAGATGATCCGGAATCTGTAGTGAAGTGTGCAGAAATTGCTACCCGTTATCGCCAGGAATTTAACAGCGATATATTTCTTGATATGGTATGTTACCGCAAACATGGCCATAATGAAGGCGATGATCCAAAATACACGCAACCGCAGTTATATGCATTGATTGATAAACACCCCAATCCCAGGGAGATCTATACCAATTTCCTTATCGAAAATGGGGAATCTGATGCTAAGGATCTGGCAAAGGAAATGGAGAAAAAATTCTGGGGAGATCTGCAGGAAAGATTGGATGAAGTGAAACAGCATCCACTGCCTTATCATTACCAACAACCCGAACTTGTCTGGAAAAGCCTTCGTAAAGCAACACCCGAAGATTTTGATTCTTCCCCTAATACGGCATTAGAAGAAGCCGAAGTGCGGGATCTTTTTACTAAACTAATGCAATGGCCCGCAGATTTTCAACCACTGAAAAAAGTGGAAAAACTGTTGCAGGATAAAGTGAAATTATTAGAAGCGGAAAATAAAATTGATTGGGCTACCGCTGAATTGTTGGCTTATGGCTCATTGGTAGTGCAGGGTAATTTGGTAAGGATGAGCGGACAGGATGTTCGCCGTGGTACTTTTAGTCATAGGCATGCCATCCTTAGAGATGAGAACACCAATAAATCTTATAACCGCTTAAATCATTTTAAAGAAGGGCAGAAAAAATTCAAGATCTACAATTCCCTTTTAAGCGAATATGGGGTTCTAGGATTTGAATATGGCTATGCCATGGCCAATCCCAATGCATTGGTCATATGGGAGGCACAGTTTGGCGATTTTTGTAATGGCGCACAAACAATGATAGACCAGTTTATTGCAGCAGGTGAGCAGAAATGGCAGAGACAAAATGGGGTTGTGATGTTATTACCTCACGGCTATGAAGGCCAGGGCCCGGAACACAGCAGTGCCCGTATGGAAAGATTTTTACAGTTATGTGCAGAGATGAACCTGGTGGTTACTAATATAACAACTGCAGCTAATTTATTCCATGCCCTCAGAAGGCAATTAACCTGGAGCTTCCGTAAACCATTGATCAATTTCTCTCCCAAAGGAAATTTACGTAATCCGGTAACGTATAGTCATATCACAGAATTTACCAAAGGCGGGTTTAAAGAATTGATTGATGATGCATTTGTGGAAGATGCATCACAAGTAAAGAAAGTATTGTTGTGTACAGGTAAATTGTATTTTGAAATGGCCGATAAGCAACTAAAAGAAACCAGAAAAGATATCGCCATAGTAAGATTGGAACAGATCTATCCATTGCCTTATAAACAACTGGAAGTACTGCATCGTAAGTATAGCAAGGCAACCTGGTTCTGGGTGCAGGAAGAACCTTTGAATATGGGGGCAGCTACATTTTTACAAATGAATTTGAAGACCATCAATTTTGGAGTGATCAGCAGAAATGCAAGTGCTTCAACGGCCACGGGTTACCATAAAGTGCATGTTCAGGAACAAACAGAAATTATTGAAACAGCTTTCACTATTTAAAATAGTGTGGGCATAATTTATAAATTGATTTAATTGTATGATAGCTATCAAAGTTCCTACCATAGGAGAATCCATTAATGAAGTAACCCTTTTGAAATGGACTAAAAAAGCAGGAGAGTGGGTTGAAAGGGATGAGGTAATTGCAGAACTGGAAAGTGAGAAAGCCACTTTTGAAGTAAATGCAGAGCAGGCAGGCATTCTGCAAATTTCTGCTGCTGAAGGCGATACCTTACATATTGGCGATGTATTGGCTAATATTGATGAAACGGCCAGCAAACCGGAAGGAATACCTGCTAATACGGAAGCACCCGTTGCTCCTTCCATGGCTTCAGAGAAAGAGGTAAAGCCAGCTGCATCTGTGTTTACACCCGATGTAAAAGCATCACCTGTTGCCAATGCCATCATCGCCGATAAAAAAATAGATACTTCATCCATCAAGGCAACGGGTGCTGGTGGTAAAATATTGAAACAGGATGTGCTGGAAGCATTGGCTAATCCCGGTAAAAAACCTATGGCCGGCGGGGAATTGTACAGCAGAAATCTGCGTATGGAAAAGATGAGCAATCTGCGCAAAACGATCAGCAGAAGACTCGTAGAATCGAAGAATACAACTGCCATGCTCACTACTTTCAATGAAGTGGACATGTCGCGTATCATGGATACCAGAAAATTGTACAAAGACAAGTTCAAAGAAATACATGGGGTTAATCTGGGCTTCATGAGCTTTTTTGCCAAAGCCTGTGCCATTGCATTAGGTGAATGGCCTACAGTGAATGCTTATATTGATGGGGATCAACTCATCTTTCATGAATATGCTGATATCAGTATCGCAGTAAGCACGCCCAGAGGTTTAACCGTTCCCGTTATGCGGAATGTAGAGAGCCTGAGTATGGCAGAGATCGAAAAGAAAGTGGTGGAATTGGCAGGAAAAGCAAGGGATAGTAAATTAACGGCTGAAGATCTACAAGGCGGAACATTTACCATTACCAACGGTGGGGTATTTGGCAGTTTAATGAGTACACCTATCATCAATATCCCTCAAAGTGCAATTTTAGGCATGCACAAAATACAGGATAGGCCTAGGGCCGTTAATGGACAGGTAGTGATCAAACCTATGATGTACCTGGCTTTGAGCTATGATCACAGGATAATTGACGGCAAAGAAAGTGTGAGCTTTCTGGTAAGGGTCAAAGATTTATTAGAGAACCCGGAATTATTATTGATGGGGAGGGACCCCCTTGTGACCTTACTTGAGTTGTGACCTCCGAGCCCCCTAAAGGGGGAGTTTTGCTGGATAACTTATCTATATTTGACCTGTTGCAATATTGCAACAGGTTTTTTTATTCGCACTTTAGGGGGTCAGGGGGTATGCGCTATCAATCATATTTTAATAAAGCATTGCTTCTAATAAGTCAATATGATGGCAGCCAACCCTTATTGCATTTTCTCAAAAATTATTTTTCGCAAAACAAGAAGCACGGCTCAAAAGACAGAAAATGGATCGCACATATCTGTTATAATTATTTCAGGTTAGGTCATGCTTTAAAAGGAGCAGAAATAGCAGAAAGAATTCGTGTGGCCATCTTTCTGTGTAATGCAGCGCCTGGTGATTGGGCAATTTTATTTACCGCGCATTGGATAGAAAATTGGAAAGAAGTATTAACAGATAGAATAAATTTCATACAGGAAACCTATCCCGATTTTTCTTTGGATAACATTTTCCCGTGGACAAATGCTTTAAGTAAAGGAATAGATAAAAATGCATTCCTCCTCTCTTTTTTCATACAACCAGATTTACACTTTAGAATCAGACCCGGCTATGAAAATAGGGTAGGCCAAAAATTATTGACTGCTCAAATACCCTTTACAAAATTAGGCACGCATGCACTTGCTTTACCTAATGGCAGCAAGGTAGATGCTATATTGGAAATTGATAAAGAAGCTGTAATCCAAGACTATAACTCACAAAGAGTAGCGGAGTTTTTCCCCAAACTCCAAACTCCAAACTCCAAACTCCAAACTCGCCTCTGGGATTGCTGCGCAGCCAGTGGTGGAAAATCAATACTAGCATACGATCATCTTTCCAATATTGATTTAACCGTTTCTGATATTCGACCTTCTATTCTAAAAAATTTAAAAGAGCGATTTGAACATGCTGGCATAAAAAAGTATCAATCATTTACAGCAGATCTCTCCACTTCGAAATTCGAAATTCGACATTCGACATTCGATATTCTCCTCTGCGACGCACCCTGCTCTGGTAGCGGAACCTGGGGAAGAACCCCCGAGCAATTGTATTTTTTTAAAGAAGAAGAGATGCATGTTTATGCTGCATTGCAAAAAAAGATAGTTCAAAATATACTTCCCGCAATCAAACCCGGAGGATTTCTGCTTTATATTACCTGTTCTGTTTTTAAAGTGGAGAATGAAGCGATGGTTGACACTTTATTAAACGACCAATCACTACAATTGGTTAAGCAGGAAGTTTTAAAAGGCTATGCAATGAAAGCGGACTCTATGTTTGTGGCTTTGTTGCAAAAGGTTTAAGAAATAATTCTTAGCTATTAAAAAATGCGACATGCAATTAGGTATGTTGCATTATCTGTAAGAAATGAGCTGATGTTTTTAAAAAATTTAAACTAAAGCACCACGCTGTATAATGCCACCGCCAATCACATCATTGCCTTCATAAAACACGGCGCTTTGTCCGGGGGCAATACCTTTTACATTTTCGTAGAACCTTGCACGGATCCCATTATCCGAGGAATATAAATTGCTGAGTGCGCCTTTGTCTTTGTAACGGATCTTAGTAATAGCTTCCATGCCATCTGTGATGCCATCATATTTCATCCAGTTAATGCGTGCCACCTGCATGTCATTCTGTTCCAGATCTGTTTCATTGCCCAGCACCACTGTATTTGTATCCGGGTTTATAGAAGTTACATATACAGGATGGCCTAAAGCAATATCCAGCCCCTTTCTCTGGCCAACGGTATAAAAAGGATATCCTTTGTGCTGCCCCAGTTTTTTGCCTGTTTTATCTACAAACCAGCCGCCATTTACTTTTTCTTCCAATCCATCCACGCGCCTTTTCAAAAAGCCCCTGTAATCATTATCGGGTACAAAACAGATTTCGTAACTCTCACTTTTTTTGGCCAATTCCGGGTAGCCCATATCTATCGCCATTTGACGTATGGCAGATTTACGGTATCCCCCCAAAGGCAACATGGTTCTGCTCAATAGCTCCTGGTCAAGCCCCCAAAGCACATAACTCTGGTCTTTGGTTTCATCCAAACCCTTACTGATCACATACCTGCCATTATCGTGTTGGCGGATGGTTCCATAATGCCCTGTTGCGATGAATTCGCAATCCAAGGCATTGGCTCTTTTTAAGAGTGCACGCCATTTGATATGGGTATTGCACATCACACAGGGATTGGGTGTTCTGCCGGCAAGGTATTCCTCCACAAAGTTTTCAATCACAAAATCACCAAATTCCTCTCTGATATCCAGTATAAAATGCGGAAATCCATGGTGCACTGCTGCCTGACGGGCATCATTAAAAGAATCAATATTGCAACATCCTGTTTCTTTGGTACTGGTGCCGCTACTGGCATAATCCCAGGTCTTCATGGTAATACCCACCACTTCATAGCCTTCATGGTGTAGCATGAGTGCTACCACCGTACTGTCTATACCGCCACTCATTGCCACCATTACCTTTCCTTTCCTGCTCATAGATGCTTGTCAGCCTTTAGTGACTGTTTTGTGAATCTGCAAAATTAAACTAACTAAGTCAAATGCAGCAGAATTGGCTGTTCTGGAAGATTACGAAAGCGGAAATTTGTGGGGAATCAGGAAAATCCTGTTTGGCTTACCCTTTAAAGCGGCAACTAAAGTATTTAATCCCAAATTATACAGTGAAATAAAAGCAAATGATGCGTGAAATACGCTATTTCAGTAATTTCATTTTTTCGAGATTTACAAAAACTAAAAATCATGATAAAGCTTCAGGTAATCGGCAATCTTGGAAAAGATGCCCTCGTTAACAATGTAAACGGAAAGAATGTGATCAATTTTACAGTGGCACATACAGAGCGTTACAAAGATGCTCAGGGAAACCAGAAAGATAAAACAACCTGGGTAGATTGTGCTTACTGGACAGACAGAACCGCTGTGGCACCTTATTTAAAAAAGGGTACGCAGGTTTATGTAGAAGGTCAACCAGATGTGCGCACTTACACCACACAGGATGGAAGAAATGGTGCAACGCTTAGCCTAAGGGTAGCCAGTGTGCAACTTTTGGGCAGTAAACCGGGTGAAGGTGGTGGCAGCCAGGATAATGGTTCCGGGTATACCGCTGCACCGGCTTATTCTCAACCAGCAACGGCTTCTCCATCAGCCAATGAGATCACAGAACCTTTGGATGATCTGCCGTTCTAAAGATTTTATTGC
>CALRUV010000117.1:0-11046 GCA_943371455.1 Chitinophaga pinensis
ACCTGAGCTGGTACAGACCTATATGGAAAAAGGGGCAGGAACAAATTGATCAGGTGCATCCATTCAGCAGCTTTATTGATAATCCTTACCTGATTGCTTATGAAATGACCAATGCGGTGAAGAGCAATGCCTTCCTGGCTAATATGGCAGCCACCTATACTTTTAATGAAAAGTTCAATTTAATGCTTCGGTCCGGAATTGATTTTTCCAATGAAATCAGAAAACAGCAAAGGCCTTATTCATCTGCTAATTATCTGAGAGGATATTATAAGGAACAATATATACAAGACTACGAGATCAATAGCGACTTTCTGTTTTCCTATAAAGACAAGGTTGGATCTAATGTAGACATATCTGCTTCCGTTGGAGGCAATACCATGAGTGCTAATTATAGCAGGGTTGATGAAAGTGTTATCGGACTGGTTATTCCAGGCGCGTATATGTTGAGTAATGGCGTAGGAACGCCGGAAGTAGTGAATATTGCCAGAAATAAAAAAGTGAACAGCTTGTATGGTACAACTTCCTTTGGGTACAAGAATAGATGGTTTATTGATGTTACCGGAAGAAACGATTGGTCGAGCACATTGCCTGTACAAAATAATTCTTTCTTCTATCCTTCTATCAATACCAGTATCATTTTAAGCGAAATACTCAGGTTACCTGCTCAGGTATCTTTTGCAAAAATGCGTTTATCTGCAGCACAGGCGGGCAACGATACTGATCCCTATAAAACCAGCAAGTACTATGGAACCAGCCCTTTCCCGGGATCGGGTTCTGTACCAACCTTATTACATAATGTTAATTTCAAACCAGAGATCTCTACAAACTACGAAGCCGGCTTAGATATTCGCTTATTTAAAAGCAGGTTGAACTTAGACTTAACCGTTTACAGTAATACAACCCGTAACCAAATTCTGGAAGTACCGCTCGATCCAACAACGGGTTATTCAAGGGCCGTATTAAATGCAGGTTCTGTAAGAAACCAGGGGGTTGAAGTAGTATTAACAGGAGGCATTATCAAAAACAAAACTTTTAGCTGGACGAGCATTTTAACCTGGTCTAAAAACCAAAACCGCGTAATGGAATTAGCGGAAGGTATGGATGGCAGACAGGATATCGGTTATGGTGGAAACGCAACTATTCAAGCAAGAGTGGGAGGTACAACCGGTGATATTTATGGTTTTGGTTTTTTACGTGCACCTGATGGGCAGGTTGTTTACAGTGCATCAGGTTTGCCAGCACGCCCTCAGGAAATTCAATATATCGGTACAGCTTATGCAGATTGGAAAGGTGGTATCAGAAATGAATTTACTTACAAGAATATTCGTTTCAGCTTTTTAGTAGATGGTCAATTGGGCGGTAGAATTTATTCTCAGAGCCACCACAAAATGATGGAGCAGGGTAAATTGAAATCTACTTTATATGGTCGCGAAGAGAACTTTATTATTGGAGAAGGCGTTATTCAAAATCCTGATAAATCATATTCACCTAACACAACCAAAGTGTTACCAGTAGAATATTATGGAGACTATTACAGAAGAGCTAATGTAGAGTCTAATACTTTTGATGCATCTTTTTTAAAATTACGTGAGGCAAGACTGGAATACAATTTCCCTAAATCATTTTTAGGTAAAACTGTCTTTAAACAATTGAGTATAGCCCTATATGGCAGGGACTTATTGATGATAACCAGCTTCCCCATATTTGATCCGGAAACTGCTGCTTTGAATGGTGCAACCATTTTACCTGGCGTAGAAATTGGTCAATTACCGTCCAGCAGAACTTTTGGAGCCAATATCACCGTTAAATTTTAATTCAGCCGAAAAAAAATATTATGAAAAATAAATCTTTATTTCTGATACCGGTTCTGCTAACAATTTTGTTAGCATCATGTACAAAGAATTTTGAAGAGATCAATACCGACCCAAACAGGGTAAATAGAATTAGTCCGGGTACCTTATTGAATCCGATTCTCTATGAAGTAGCTTCTTTCAACATGCGCAAGGCAGATGATTTTACTTTTAATTTAATGCAGGATGCATTGCCTTTTCCAAGTACTTCAGGTGGTATTCACAGGTACGATGTATCTGAAAATTCCGGAAACTCAACCTGGACAACATATTACAGGTGGTTAACCAATGTAAAAGAAATGTACACGGCGTCTGTAGAACAAAAGGATCCGAATTACCAGGCCATTGCCATGACGCTGAATGCAATGATCTATGCTAATTTAACCGACTGCTTTGGTGATATTCCCATGGAAGAAGCAGCCAGAGGTGATGAAGGAATTCTAAGGCCTAAGTTCACCTCGCAACAAAAAGTATATGAGAAAATTATTGCTGATCTGGATTCTGCCAATAATTTGTATGTCACAACAAAGACAATGATTTATGGCACAGAATTATTATATGCCAATAACGTTAGCAACTGGAAAAGATTTACCAATTCTTTGCAGATGCGCATACTGCTACGTTTGAGCAAGCGAACTGAAATGGGTTCCCTGGTTAAATTAAAATCTATCATTGATAATCCAGTAAAGTATCCAGTATTTACTGCAAACGATCAGGCAGCCGTAGTAAAATTATCAGGGGTTACCCCTTTTGTATCACCATGGGGCAGAGCCATTGACTTTACTACTTTTAGAGCAGCAGGTATATTTTTCACGAATAACCTGAACGACTTCAACGATCCAAGAAGGGATAAGATCTTAACTCAGGCAAGAAATAAAGCAGGTACAGCCACTATTGGATACAGAGGCATACCAAGTGGTTATGCGGGGAGTGATAGCCAGTTTGATTATATTCCTTCTAATATGAATATTGCATTGGTAACAGCTCCGATGAGTGTGGTATTAATGAGTTATGCCGAAGTGGAAATGATCAAGTCTGAAGCAGAATTCAGAAACAATAATGCAGTAGCTGCTAAAACAGCTTATGAAAAAGGAGTGAAAGCTTCTATTGAACAATGGGGTGCCGTTATGCCAACCGATTATTTTACCAATTTGAAAGCAGCCTATAATGGCACTTTAGAGCGCATCATGTTACAAAAATACTATGCCTTGTATTTTACCGACTTTCAACAGTGGTTCGAATATCGCAGAACAGGCTTCCCTGTAGTACCCGTTGGTGCCGGAATGTTGAATAATAAAATCATGCCCGTTCGTTACAGGTACCCACCTACTGTGCAAAGCACCAATAACGAAAATTATAACCAGGCAGTTACTGCTATGGGAGGAGATAATATCAATATTAAAGTTTGGTGGGAGAAATAATATGTAGGCGTTATTATTTAAAGTAAAAAGGGGAAATTTTATAAACTGTTTACTAACAGGTAGTGTATTTGCACTACCTGTTTTTTTTTATCTAGCAGCTATTGTAAATACCCCATAAAATAATGTCAAATTAAAATTAGTGCCCAGAGAATAAATACAAAACCCTCCCATTCACCATCGTCATCCCCACCTGAATATTTTTATCGAAGATCAAAATATCAGCATCCATCCCTTTTTGTAAAGAACCTTTCTGGTTTTGTATACCCATAATTCTTGCGGGGGTTTCAGTAATCATTTGAATAGTATCCAATAAAGAAGTGCCCGCCATATTTATCATCGTTCTAACCAAACGATCTGCCGTTGCTACACTTCCGGCAAAAGCCGTTCTATCGGGCAATTTGGCAACACCATCTTCTACAATTACTTTGGTTCCATTTTTTAAACTCCCTAATACACTTTCTCCTTCAGGCATGCCGGCAGCTCGCATGGCATCGGTGATGAGTGCTGTACTTCCCGGTCCTTTGATCTTGTGTACCAACTGTAATAAGGGCGCCGGCAAGTGAACACCATCGGCAATGATCTCCACATCCATTTCATCTATCAGATACGCTGCTTCAATGATGCCTGCATAGCGAAAAGCATTTCTTCTGGTTACGCCCGACATGGCAGAATAAAAATGCGTAGCCAAACTATACCCATTTACAAAGCCTTCTAGTGCTTCTTCATAAATAGCGTCCGAATGGGCAATGGCCAACAGAATATTTTTTGAACGAACCTTTTTCCCAAATGCTATCGCACCGGGCAATTCAGGAGCGGCACTCCATCTTTTGATACAGGAATATTTTTCGAGGATCTCATTATACTCAACAGGATCAGGGTTTCGGATATATTTCGGATCCTGCGCACCTCGCTGACTGATAGCAAAATAGGGCCCCTCAATATGCATACCCATAAATGAGGCACCTTTTGTATTTATTGCATTCGCTTTTTCATAAGCATCCAGTGTTAACAATAAATCTTCTTTTTCACAACTAAGTGTAGTGGGTAACATGGCTGTTGTACCATGCTGGGCGTGGATCTCAGCAATTTTCAAAAAAGCTTCTGTAGTGCCATCCATAAAATCATACCCACCGCCACCATGAATATGGATATCTATAAAACCCGGAGAAATATATTGTCCTTTTGCATCAATCAAAACCGCATCTTCAAAATCAATGTCTCCTTCTACTACTGCTATGATCTTTCCTGCTTCTACCAATACTGTTCCTTGCTGCACAATTTTTGCAGGCAGAATAATTTGTCCATTGTAAATTTTGTAACGTGTTGTCATAAGAGATCAGGCTTTCCATCTTCTGATGCGGTGTCCGTAAATAGCATAAAATACAAGGTACAAATAACAGGGCAGCAATACCCAATAGGCCATTCGCACGTTAAACAGATCGGCAAGATAGCCGTATAGCAAAGGCAGAAGGGCATTACCGCATAGACCCATGATCATCACTGATGCACCCAGTTTGGTAAACTTACCCAATCCATCCAATGCCAGTGGCCAGATGCCTGCCCAAACCAGTGAATTGGCAAAGCCCAGCAAAACCACAAACCAGATAGAAATATCAGCGGTATGATTCAAAAAACGAACTTCTCCTTTGCTAAACACAATCAATAGCGTTAATACCGTTCCAAGCAGCGTACAAAACCTAAGTGCTGTTACCTGGCTAATGTATTTAGGAATGGCAATGATGCCCAGAATATAACCGCAAATGGTTGCTGCCAATGTATAGGAAGGAAATATTTTTGCTTCCATTAATGGGATCTGCATGGAATTGGCATAACCAATAATCGTATCGATGGCAATCACCTGTGTACCCACATGCAGAAAAATACCAATAGCGCCGAGTACCAGGTGCGGAAATGCCAGAATATTTTTTTTACCCATATTGGCCGTAGCCAGTTCTTCGGTTTCGTGTTCCGTATCTATCTCGGGCAAGGGGGCATAACGCACTAAAAATCCTAATGCAATCAAAACTGATCCTACACATACATAAGGGACTATTACACGTCTTACCAATTCATCTAAGGCTTTTGCTTTTTCGTTTAATGCCATGCCCGACAATTGCGCAAACAGATCCGTATCTGTTGCTTTCAATATCACAGCCGCAAAAACCAATGGTGCCAGAATACCGGCACCCTTATTAAAAATTCCCATGATGCTGATGCGTTGTGCGGCACTCTCTTGCGGACCTAATACCGTGATATAGGGATTGGCGGCGGTTTGCAGAAATGCCAACCCTGTTCCAATGGTAAATAAACCGATCAGAAAGATCTCATAGGTTCTGGTTAATGCTGCAGGTACAAAAATAAAAGCACCCAAAGCCATGATCCAGAAACCCGTCATCATTCCTTTTTTAAAACCCGTTCTCTTTAAAACATAGGAAGCAGGTACCGACATTACAAAATAAGAAATGTAAAAAGCAAAAGTTACCAGGTATGCTTTGAAATGTGTGAGCTCGCAGGCAATTTTAAAATAAGGGATGAGTATGGCATTTACCCAGGATACAAATCCAAAAATAAAAAACAAGACTCCAATGATACCGATGGAGATCATGGTTTGTTTTTTGGATAAGGCACTTACTTGCATAACCCCTGTTTTCAATTCGCTCATGCTTGTTTTTTTTGTGAATGGTTATGATTGCTTAGTTTTTTTCTAACAGCGATGCCGCTTCCCGATCGAGATATATGGAACAATGAGCATGACTTTGCAATATACTTGCCGGGAAGAGAGTACTAACTGGTTCTTCCAAACAATTACGCACAGCTGCTGCCTTTCTGTTATCGGGAACGGAACAAATGATCTCTTTGGCTTTCATGATCTGTTGTATCGACATACTGATAGCCTGCCTGGGCACCTGTTCCATAGTAGCAAACCATCCTTCATTAAATTGTTGCTTTCTGCAGGCTTCATCCAATGCAACTACGATATAGGGATCAGTTATTAAAAAATCTGCCGGCGGATCGTTAAAGGCAAGGTGTCCATTCTCGCCAATACCCACCAAAGCAAGGTCAATGGTATGTTTGGAAAGTATTTGATTCAGTCGCTCGCATTCTGCTACCGGATCATTCTCTCCATTGATCAGGTGTACTGCTGCTAAAGCAGGAACCTTTTCAAGAAACCTTTCT
Source organism: Chitinophaga pinensis (assembly GCA_943371455.1). Lineage (GTDB taxonomy): Bacteria > Bacteroidota > Bacteroidia > Chitinophagales > Chitinophagaceae > Sediminibacterium > Sediminibacterium pinensis_J. Next base: position 6,449 of record CALRUV010000117.1, read on the forward strand.
TTCAGGTATTTTCTAAAACTTGCTTGGGCAGTAATGGGTAAGCCAATGTATTCATCCAAATGAAACATCGTAACCTTATGCCATTCAATATCGGGTTCGGCAATTAATCGATTTAATGTTTCAAACTGACTGGTGCCGGTAGCCAGAATAATACTGGCTTTACCCTGTTCTTTGATCACTTGCTTGAGTACAGCAGCTGCATGCGCACCTGCCATCAAGCCCAATGATACTGGGTCTTCTGTATGGTAAACTTTTAATTGCTGGTTGTTGCTCATACACGTAAAAATATTTTTTTCTGGTAAAGCAGGTAGAGGAAAATCCATTTTACCAATATCAAGCACAAACTTAGCGCTACCAGGTTATAAGGCTCTCCTACCCAATCTATCAACCACTGAAAAAATCCATTGGTGGTATATTTCCAGTTAATGAATTTTCCGGAAATATAAATGAGGATCGAATTCATACCTATCACTTTTAAAAAGAAAGCCCATCGCTGGTAGCCTAATACATCAATGATATAATAGAACAATGCCATCAGCAATAAACTCAAACCCGTTGTGTGCATCACAAAAGAACTGGACCACAAATTTTTATTGATAGGAAAATCAAGGTTCCATAGCTGCGCTATCAGCAATGAAGCAATACCCGCTAAAGCCATCACCCATACTTTTTTTTGCTTGCTAATATCGGTTCGTTTTAGATAAATGCCCGTGATGATTCCGGCAAGTGCGGTACTGATGGCGGGAATATTGTTAAAAAAACCAACGGTATCGTGAATCCCTAAAGAAAGTTTTCCAGGCAGGACATTTCTATCCACATAAGATGCAAAATTGCCTTCCATGGTTAGATCACCCATAGGGAAACCGGGTGCGGATGTAAACTTCAATATCAACCAATAGCCAATCAACAAACTTGCAAACCAAATAATTTGCCATTTTTCTTTTCCATAGAGATATATAATATTGGCCAGCATATAGGAAATCCCAATTCTGCCTAACACACTCGAGAAGCGGATATCAGCCAGTGGTCTTAATTGCAATCCGTTATTATAGACCATCCCGAGCAATACCAGGATCATTCCGCGTTTGATCACGCGCAATAGCAGCTGCTGTTTACTTTTTCCATCCAACAATGAGCGACCGATAGAAAAAGGCGTGGATACACCCGCAAGAAATATGAATAAAGGAAAGATCAGGTCATATAAATGAAACCCATTCCAGGATGGATGCGTGAATTGCGTTGATACCGAACCCCAAAAAGAACTACCCGTTGCTTTTTCCAGCTGATGAAATAATTCATCGGCACCTAAGATCCAAAACATATCAAAGCCCCTTAAAGCATCTAATGAATAGAGGCGTTGACTGATGAATTTCTCTTTGGTATCGGTTATTGTCATAATAATATTTTTAACCAAGTTAATGCGTCAAGGAAGCTGATATATTTAATAGCCCTATCAATTATTATCATTTTTTATAGACCTTTTTACATTCAACTGTTCTACATTCCCTATACTTTCGGTTCCCATCCCGGTTCATAGGTTCTGCTCCAGTATCTCATTGCTTCCTGATCATTCAGAATATGTCCGTTAGTGGGATCGGTTTGTAATGTCCGTCCCGTTCTATAAGCAATATTACCCAACTGCACCAGTAAGGTACTCTGGTGCCCGCCTACAATATCTGAATTCAGTGGCGTGCCTTTTTTGATCGCATCAAAAAAATTCTGCAAATGGTAGGCATCCAGTTCCTGTGCAGGATCTGACAGATTGGTGGCATCAACGCGCTCGGTATTCTTTACTTCTTTGATGAGTTTATTTTTCAGGTCGTGAACCTTGTAAGCGTTACCGCTTTCAATGGTCATCGAGCCATTGTCGCCATAAAATATCACACCCACACTATTGCCTTCCACATGTTTGCTATTACAACTACGTCCCTCCCAACTGATCATTGCTTTGTTACCAAAGTTGAGATTGATCACCTGTGTGTCGGGTGTTTCCCAATCATCCTGATATCGAAAACGACCACCCGAAGAACTTACGCTGGTAGGAAATTCTACCTGTAATCCCCAACGCGCAAGGTCAACCATATGCGTACCATTGTTCAAAGCTTCTCCCGTTCCCCAATGCCAGAACCAATGCCAGTTATAATGAATCAGGTTATCACGAAATGGTTTTCTTGGTGCGGGACCCTGCCATAAGTCATAATTTAACCAGTTGGGTACGGCTGTTTCGTTACCCTTTCCTATACTGGGGCGATTATTGGTGTACCATGTTTTGGCAAAATAAGGCCGGCCAATGACACCTGCATGTAACTCGGCAATGGCCGCACTAACATTGGGCCATGAACGGCGCTGGTTACCCATTTGCATAACACGCTTGTATTTGGCAGCTGCTTTCACCAACATCTCCCCCTCATTAGGATTATGACTGCAAGGTTTTTCGAGATACACATGCTTACCTGCGGCACATGCCAATAAGGCCGCAGGTGCATGCCAATGATCAGGAGCTGTAATAACAAGTACGTCTACGTTTTTATCTTCCAGTGCTTTTCTAAAATCGGGTGTATCGATGGGTTTTTTTTGTTGTTGTTTTTCAACAGCGCTAATACAGGTAGCAGTTGCCCTGCTGTCTACGTCACAGATATGCAGTACTTCACTGTTCTTTTGTGCTGCAAAATTTCTGGCAACGGCTAATCCCCTGCTATTAACACCCATATGTGCGGATAGGATTTTTTCATTGGCACCTATTATGTTGCGATAACTTCTGGCGCTGAAACCAGGCAACATACCACCTATTGAAAATGCCAGTGCGCCGGTAGACGCTTTCCTGATAAAATCTCTTCTTGAAGGATTCATGTTTATAGGTTTTTCTTCGCGTCATCTTTTCCTGGCGGTTAATCCTTAACCGCAAAGGCGGGAGGGCGCGAGGGTTCGCTAAGATTTTTTACAATCGAGTTTTTGCTATGTTATTGTGTTTTGTGTATACGTCTGACAACAGTACCGCTTTACCATTATTGCGTTTACTTTCATCGGCGGCTTCCATAAATGTATACAGCTCTAGTGTTTCTTCTGCACTTACCGGGGGTATGCCTGATTTGAAAAAGGCAATGATCTGGTCCAGCAAATTATCATAGCCTTTAAAGGGACCTAAAACCAGATTACCTTTTTCACCATAAGCTGTTCCACCATAATCATGCTTACCGGTGCGTGTGCCACGGAAAGTACCGGTGCGGCCATCGGCCCAGGTGCCCACTACTATTTCAGTATCGGGGGTACTTACGCGAATTAGTTCTTTACAACCCCTGCCCATAACGGTATAGAGAATTTCAACACCATGTATGCCATACCAGAAAAGATCAGGATGTGTTTTTTCGAGTGTAGCCGGACTATAGGTATCGGCCCCCAACACTTTACCAATTTTTCCATTGGCCACTTCCTGTGCAGTTTCCATATAGCGAAGAGACGAGGATGAGAATACAGGTACTTTATATTTTTCTGCCAATCCATAAATAGCGATGGCATCTGAAAGTGTGCCGGCAACCGGTTTATCAATAAAAAGGGGTTTGCCTGCTTTGATCACTTCTATGGCCTGTGCCAGGTGTGGGCGGCCATCATTGGTTTCTAATAAAATATAATCCGACTTTAATAGTAGTTCTTCAATGGAGCCAACAATTTCAATGCCTAGTTTTTTTACCTCTTCTGTATAGCCTGCGATGCGTTTTACAGAAGATTCAATATCTGCACTGCCCTTGGGATAGGCTGCACTTATACTAAAACCACTATAAGCAGCGGAAGGGTTGGGTCCATTGAGTGCTTTGGCAAAAGCAACACTATGTGAAGTGTCGAGGCCTATAATACCAATGCGTTTGGGTGTTTCGGCAGCTATGGTAGCAAATGAGGGTGTTATTTTTCCGAGCAAACCCAATGCAGCAGCGGAATGGGCGGCATAGCGGATAAATGTGCGGCGTGGCAGCAGATTTGGCATGAGCAATCAGGGCAGTTAATGGATGGATAAAATACGAATAAGCATTGAAATTATGTTCAGCTTGGAAGAGAAAACAAACGCAAACGATTTCGTAATAACTTCTTTGCGTAAACCGTATTTCTTTTTTTGCCACTGAAATAGACAAAAGTATTCTGTTTTATTCTGTGTATTCTGTGGCATTTTTTGTCTAATATTCAGTGGTCTACAAACATGCGCTAATTGACCAAAATAGTTAAACACTCAAATCGCTAAACATGTCAAGTTCACGACACTACTTTATTCCATTATATTAAGGGGCTTAGAAAAAAGAGGGGAGACTAAAAATTCAACATTCTAGATATTGACAAAAAGCTAAATAGAATACAAATACAGAAATGTTGATTTTTTGGCCTTAGGATGAAAAGCCGAACTTTTTCATAACAATTCCTTTTCCTTGAATTGCACCAAAGTTGAATCTCTAAAATTACCTTGCATTTCCAGAACACCTTTTTCCAAAACTGTTAATATAATTTATTATGAGAACCACCTTATTATGTTTGTGCCTTTTACTAAATACATTGATCAATTCAATTTTTGCACAAACAATAACTGAGTTAGATAAGAAAAGGTTGATGCTTCC
>CALRUV010000118.1:0-11013 GCA_943371455.1 Chitinophaga pinensis
TGAGTACAAACAGGTCAGCAATGCTGTTGAAGCAAATTATCCAGATGGCTCAAAGCAAATAATATTTAAGACAACTGAGCCTGGATTTCAAACACAGGAGGCCATGATGCGATTAGTTGATTGGTATCACTATGATAAAGAAACCCTACCCCTCATAAAAGTGGCTTTGTTTGTATATGAATTCCTGAGTATACATCCATTTCAAGATGGCAATGGAAGGTTAAGTAGATTATTGGGTAGTTTATTGCTTTTAAAAAACGGATACTCCTGGATACAATATGTAAGTTTTGAGCATGAGATAGAAAATAGAAAATCCGATTATTTCAAGGTTTTAATGGAGGCCCAAGGTAACAGACCCGGTGAAAACCTAACAGAATGGTTAGGCTTTTTTGTAAACTGCCTTATACATATTCAAAGCAACTTACTTACAAAACTAGAACAGCTTAACCATACCAATGTCTCACTTACACAAAGAGAACAAAGGGTTCTGTTTTTTATTCAAAATCACCCCCATTGCGGATCAGCAGAAATTGCTAAAAAACTAGATATCGCTCTTCCAACCGTTAAGAAAACATTGCAAGAATTAGTATTGAAAAACCAAATCAACAAAGAAGGCTTAGGAAAAGCCACAAGCTATTTTACCCTATAAAAAAAGTATAGTTTTTGGAAAGTATTTCCTCGCGTAACCTCGTTCCTTAGCGTACTTGCGGTTAAGCGAAGGATTAACCGCGAAGGCGCGAAGGTTCGCCGCTGGTGTTGGTGATTTTACCAACAACCAGGTTTGATATAATATACAGAAAAAATCATGATCGTTGTTGGTGAAAACACTAACAACAGAGAAAAATCATGATTGTTGTTGGTGAAAACACCAACAACAGCGAAAAACACCAACAATGGCGAGATTTCCTCGCGTAACCTCGTTCCTTTGCGCCCTTGCGGTTAATCCTTCGCTTAACCGCTAAGGCGCGAGGACGCGAAGGTTCGCTAAGATTCGAGGTAGTTAATTTTCTAACAGTATAGTCCTCAGCCTGAAACTTTACTAAGAACAAAGTGCTGCTCCCCTTACTCCAAAAAATCTTACATTCACCATACCTCTAAAAACCAGATTTTATTACCGCTTCTAAGTCTATTCTATGTTCCACAAAATCAACAAAAGAAGTAAGGTAGCCTCGTTAGTTTGTTTAGCTATTTTTTCGCTGTGCATTAGCAGCCATGCCCAAAACAAAAATGCCCAACAACCCAATATTGTTTTTTTGCTGGTTGATGATATGGGCTATAGCGAATGCGGTTTTAACGGTGGCAAAGAGATCAGCACCCCCTTCATCGACCGCCTAGCCAATGAAGGAACCGTTCTTGAAAACAGCTATGTTCAACCCGTTTGTTCCCCCACCCGCGCAGCCATACTTACCGGCCGATATCCAACACATACCGGTGTCTATAGTGTTGTAACACCCGGTGCAAACTGGGGGCTACCGCTTTCTGAACGCACATTGGCCGATGCATTACGCGGAGCCGGTTATCATACCGCCATCACAGGCAAATGGCATTTAGGTGAATTTGAAAAAGCCTATCAACCCAATGCCCGGGGCTTTGATCAGCAATATGGATTCTATTATGGTAATATCGATTACTTTACCCATGAGCGAAACAACCAACCCGATTGGTACAGCAATGGTGTGCCGGTAAAAGAAGAAGGTTACAGCACAGAACTGATCGCCAAAGAAGCCTGTAAGATTATTGAAACAACGCTAAGATCAAAACCCTTTTTTCTGTATGTGCCTTTCAATGGTATTCATGCTCCTTACCAGGTTCCTGAAAAATATTTAGCAGCCTATCCCAACCTGAACGGCAACAGGCAAAAACTTGCCGGCATGCTGGCTGCTGTTGATGAAGCCGTTGAAAAAATAGTTGCTTCTATTGACAGGGCAGGCATAAGAGAAAATACACTGATCGTTTTTCTGAGTGATAATGGCGCACCACCACCGGGCATTAACCTACCCCTCCGCGATTTTAAAGCAACGATTTATGAAGGAGGCACCAGAGGCGCTTGTTTTGTAAACTGGCCAGGCCATGTACCCAAAGCTAAACGAGTATTGGAACCAATGCATGCCATTGATTGGTATCCAACCCTTGTAAGACTAGGAGCTGGTTCGCTCAAACAAAAGCTACCTATTGACGGTTTGGATATCTGGCCAATGATCACAGCATCTGCGCCCTCCCCACATGATGCCATTCTCTCCGTATCCAACCACGGAACCAAAGAAGCTGCCATACGTATGGGCAACTGGAAACTGATCGCATTGGGCGCTGATGATAAGGGCGCCAACGAAAAACCCGCTCCAAAAATGCTGGTTAAATATGGGATGATCGCCCTTTATAATTTGGCAGAAGATCCCGGAGAAACCAAAAACCTTGCAGCAACATTTCCAGAAAGGGTTGCCACTATGAAACGTAAGCTATCTGAAATGTTGAAAGGGGCTGTTGCATCAGGTGCCGTTGGCAATAGTTTGGAAAAGGATGCTGTTGATCAGTAAGATTAAGGATTAATTGTTGTTGTTTTCACCAACAACGGCGAAGCTTTTGGAAAGTTTTAGAACTTTCCAAAAGCTTTACAATAGTTTTTCCTCGCGTAACTTCTATCGCTCCTGATCTTCTCCGCAACAGTCTCTCGTAGAGAACTTTGCGATTGAAAAGTAGCAATACCCAAGCTTCGATAAATATAATTTAGTATTTTTTGTTGGGCGAATTACTAGTTGAACGTATTATTCAATTCTAACAGCATAGTCCTCTGCGAGAGACTATGCTGAGAAATAAATTACAAATTTACCTCATAACTGGTGCTGCGACCTCTGGCCTTACCCGCCAATATAAACACCCCTAATTCCACCAGCTGTTGCATATCTCTTGTAGCAGTGGCTTTTGATGTTTTAGCAATCCCTATATATTTTCTTGCGTTCATTCCCCCTTCAAAACCTTTTGTACCTTCTTCCATCATTCTCCTGATAACCACTATTTGGCGGTCGTTTAGTTTGTCTTTAAAACGATCAAAGAATTTTGTTTTCTTCAATGTAAATTCAATTTGTTCTGCCGCTTCCGTTTGTGCTTGCAAGGTTGTTTTGATGAAATACACTATCCATGGCGTAATTTCATTTGATTGTTGGGCTTCTTCTAGAGAATCATAATACAGCTTTTTACTGGCCTCTATTGTTCTGGACAGGCTTAGCAGAACAGGTCTTCCGATCCTTTGTGACAATGCTTTTTCTGCAATAGCTCGGCTAATTCTTCCATTTCCATCTTCAAAAGGATGTATGCTTTCAAAATACAAATGGGCGATGGCAGAACGGACGGGGGCTTTTTTGATTTCAAGTCTGCCACCAGGAGCTGTATCATTGAACCATTGTATAAATCGTTTCACTTCTTCCGGCAGTTTTGATGAGGGTGGTGCTTCATAATGCACTTTCTCTTTACCCAAAGCACCTGAAATTACCTGCATGGGTTCTTCATGATAGCGCCATTGGCCAACGGAAACCCTTTTGTTTTCGCCCAGTAACATTTGGTGCCATGCAAAAAGTTTTTCTTCCGTTAAAACATCCTTGCATGTTTTACGAACATCGATCATCAATTCCCCCAAACCAACGGCGGATTTGTCCCTGCTATTTTCAGTATCGTACAACAAGCCCAGATTTTTCCGAATGGATGAAAGCACATCTTTTCTGCTTGGATATTCGCCTTCTATTTCCGAGGTTTTGATGGCTTCTGCCAATATGATCTCCACAAGAAAGTCCTGCTTTGTTTCCTCTGGCAAGCCATCTAAAATGCCAGATACCCTCCCTACCTTCTCATTGAAAATATGCAGCTCATCCTCTACTGCATCCAATGAAAATGTAAACTGTGGCCAGTCATTTTGTTGCCAGTTGTATTTTGCCATGAGCCGATTAGGATAATTATTCGGCTCATTTCCTGTTCAAAGGGTTCGCTGCCGTTGTTGGTGTTTTCACCACAAGTGTTCGGAAGAGTTTTTTCCTAAGTTTTTGTTTACTACCAAATACCCACACTAGGGACTAAAATCTTGCCTATTTTTATTCGTTATCCAATCTCTTATTTTCAATGGGCCATCAGTTCTGCATCCCATTCTATATTGGATTATAAATGCAGATGCCAACGTTAGCATTCCGATAAAAATAATAGCTGCATTGATACTTACTAAATCTGCAATTATACCCGTGAGAATAGCTCCAATAGCATATCCCAGGTCTCTCCACAAACGGAAAATACCAATACTTTTTGCCCTGTCTTGCGGATGAGTATTTTCAGACACTGTTGCCAAAAATGTTGGATAGACCATTGCTGTACCCCATCCTAAGATGGATGAAAGAATAATAAAATGAAACATGGTATTAGCCCAAACCAAAACAATCAAGGCAATGGCCTGTAAAAACATTCCAATGTAGAGCATATCTTTTTTGCAAAACTTGTCAGCCATTTTTCCTGTGAACAGTTGACCGAGACCCCAAACGGCCGGATATATTGCAGTAATAATACCTATTTCACCAATAGTAAACCCTTTAGTTGCAAGCAGGATTGGGAAAATGCCCCAAGCCATTCCATCATTCAGGTTATTGATCAAACCTGCCTGTGTTACTGAACCTAAGTTTTTGTTTTTCCATGTTGTATCCCAAAATATATTTTTCAATCGTGGTATAGTATTATTAATACTTTCTTTTGCTACATGCGTTTTGGTATCTTTTATAAAAAAAACACTAACCAATAAACCTAAAAAAACCAATACAATGCCTATGTAAAATGGATACGGTCTTATGCCATATTCGCTGGCTATCCAACCGGTTAAAAATGCTACTGCTGCTACAGCAATGTATCCTGCAAATTCATTTAAGCCCATAGCAAAGCCCCGTTGCTTTTCCCCTACCAAATCTATCTTCATTACTACTGTACTACTCCAGGTTAAACCCTGGTTGATGCCTAAAAGTACATTGGCAGCTATTATCCAACTCCACGAGGGAGCAAACATTAAAATAAATGGAATGGGAATACCAATTATCCAACCGGCTACCAACAGTTTTTTTCTTCCGAATTTGTTTGCTAATGTACCGGTGTAATAATTGGCAATGGCCTTAACAATGCCAAACACAATGATGAATGAGAGAATGGCTGTTTTGGCTGCTATGGCAAATTCTTTTTCGGCTATCTGAGGAAGAATAGAACGTTCCAAACCAACCATCCCGCCTACAAAAGCATTTATGATTACTAGCAGTGTAAACTGTTTCCAGTTTTCTTTTAGACCTAACTTGATTTCCTTTTGTTGCATGTTGTCAGTGTAATATTTTACACTGCAAAGGTGGCTACTGCAAACGGCTATTCTTTTATCATAAGATAAATAATTACCGGTGAGCCCTTATGCGGCTAAGACTTACTTGTGTAATGCCGAGGTAAGATGCGACATATTTAAGTGGCACTTTTTTTAGAACATCATTGGATTCATTTAACAGGGCTTTATATCTTTCTTCGGCTGTATGAAACTGTATGCCTTCTATGCGGTTTACTGTATCTACATGCCCGGCTTCAAATATTTTGCGAAATAGTCTTTCAATTTCAGGGAATTTATCATAGAGCTTGAATAAAGCAATAGCGTCAATGGCCACAATTTCTGCATCTTCCAAAATTTGTATTGCCTTGCGGCTTGGTTTGCCGGTAAACAGACTTTCAACTCTTGCAATGATGTTGTTTTCAAAATAGAAGCCTTCTGTAATGTCTATGCCATCTTTATGATAATAGATACGGGCTACTCCTTTATTGATAAAATAAATTGTTTTGCAAGTATACCCGATTGGTTGAAGAACTTTATTTTTGTTGATGGAGATAATATTGCTTATACCTGCAATGGCTTCTTCCGCTTCTTTGGAAAGTGGATTAAAATTTTTGAAATATTGATATAAGCTACTCATTATTAGGGTAATAAAGGTAACAAAACCTGCCTAATGTTGGTTTTGAAGGTACAAGAAGTTTTTAGTAAGAATTGAATACGGACGTATCAATTTATAACATATCTCCTCCAATGTAACTTTTGTTACCATGCGCCAAAATTCTTTCTAACAACTTTGCAGTCTTAAAAAAAGAAATTATGGAAATATTAGGCTATTCCTTAGCAGTAATTGTAGGTATATCGCTTGGATTAATTGGCAGCGGGGGCTCAATATTAACGGTGCCTATTTTGGTATATGTAATGGGTGTAAATCCAGTTTTGGCTACGGCTTATTCGTTATTTATTGTTGGCTCAACTGCTTTGGTTGGCGGTGTGCAAAGTGCCTTACAAAAAAAGGTAGATTTTAAAACTGTAATCATTTTCGGCATTCCCTCTATTGCCGCAGTATATGCCACCCGCATGTGGTTGGTGCCATTAATACCAAAAGAACTTTTCTCTATTGGTTCATTGGTTATTACAAAGCCAATAGCATTGATGCTGCTATTTGCTGTGGTTATGATACTGGCTTCTATCAGTATGATTAAGTCGGGCAAAAAGAAAGAAGCAGTAGATGAAAATGCCCCCATGAAATATAATTATCCCGTGATTTTGCTGGAAGGTACTTTGGTAGGTTTGCTTACCGGCCTTGTAGGTGCAGGCGGTGGCTTTTTGATTATACCTGCATTGGTACTGCTTGCCCGTATGCCTATGAAGCTGGCTGTAGGCACATCGTTATTTATTATAGCAGCAAAATCGCTTATAGGGTTTATTGGCGACTTGCAGGGCAGCCAGGTTATTGACTGGAAACTTCTGGGAAGCTTTACCGGATTTGCAGTTCTAGGAATTTTTATAGGTATTTATCTATCTAAAAAAATACCTGGAGATAAATTGAAAAAAGCATTTGGCTGGTTTGTATTGATAATGGGTATTTATATTATTATCAAAGAGATTTTTTTTCCAACAGGCGGTGGACACTAATAAGGAATAACCTTAAAAAATCTGCTTTATCACATTAGACGATACACAAGCTGACGCAGTTTTTTTACCGGTGCAGCAAAGCGCTTAATGTGACAAATGTCACCAAAATCGCTAAAAAAGAATGCCATATTTGCAAAACAAATAAACTTAAAAAATAAAAAAGTATAACTATGTTTTTTCAACACATTTACGACAAAAGCCTTGCTCAGGCAAGTTATTTCATCGGTTGCCAAAAGGCTGGCGTTGCCGCAGTTATTGATGCAAAACGGGATGTGGATACCTATCTCGAAATTGCTCAAGCCAATAACATGAAGATTACGCACATTTTCGAAACGCATATTCATGCCGATTTTTTGGCAGGTTCAAGAGAACTGGCTGCATTAACCGGTGCTGATTTATACTTGTCTGATGAAGGCGGCCCGGGTTGGGAATATGCGTTTAAACATATTGGTTTAAAAGATGGCCAAAAGGTACAACTAGGCAACCTTACATTTGAAGTATTGCATACGCCGGGTCATACGCCTGAAAGTATCAGTTTCCTTTTAACAGATAATCCTGCTTCTAAAGAACCGGTGATGTTTTTTACCGGCGACTTTGTTTTTGTTGGTGATATTGGCCGTCCGGATTTGCTGGAGAAAGCTGCAGGTATTACAGGCACAGCAGATGCTGGTGCACAGCAAATGTTTAACTCCATTAATAAATTTAATGCGCTCGCAGATTATATTCAGGTATGGCCCGGGCATGGCGCAGGCAGTGCCTGTGGTAAAGCTTTAGGCTCAGTACCCAGCACTACTGTTGGATATGAAAAGGCTAGAAACTGGGCTTTTCAGTATGCAGATAATAAAAATGGGTTCGTAAAATATTTACTAGAAGACCAACCGGAGCCGCCAAAATATTTTGCCATGATGAAACACCTAAATAAGGTTGATCGTCCTTTATTAACAGAAGTGCCAAAGTTGAAACAGCTTTCAGTTGAAGAATTAAAAGGCGCAATGGCACAAGGTATAAAACTGATCGATGCAAGAAATAAGGTAGACTTTGCTGCAGGTTTTATTCCTGGCAGTTACAATATACAAGGCAATAATTCATTTGCTACCTGGGCAGGTTGGATTTTAAAATATGATGAACAATTTATTTTATTAGCTGATGAAAGCCAGTTAGATGACCTGACAAGAAAATTGATGCGTATTGGTTTGGATAATATTTATGGATATGTTGGTTCAACCACTGTTTGGACAGATGCAGGTGGTACTTTAGAAAAAGCAAATGTTATTTCATTGGCAGAAACCAAAGAGCTTATTACTAACAACGGTGTGCAGGTAATTGATTTAAGAGGTGCAGCAGAATACAATGCAGGGCATATTGCAAAAGCAGAAAATATATTTGTTGGCACACTGGCAGATAACCTTGATAAAGTGAGTAAAGACAAACAAGTAATCATCCATTGCCAAAGCGGGGACAGGGCAGCAATAGGATATTCTATTTTAGCAAAGAATGGGTTTAAAAATATATCCAACTTTTCAGGCAGTATAAATGAATGGGTGAATGCAGGGGAACCTATAGTTTCAAAAAATGCAAACACTAATTTACATTCTTAAAATAAAAATCATGAACTTATTTCAAAATTTATTTGGCGGCGGTCAAACAGCAGATTTAAAAACCATAATTGAGAAGGGTGCTTTTTTAGTAGATGTAAGAGAGCCTGGAGAATTTTCCGGAGGCAGTGCAAAAGGTGCTGTAAACATTCCTTTAGGTAGCGTAGTAACCGAATTAAATAAGTTTAAAGGAAAAGAAAATATTGTTGTTTTCTGCCGTAGTGGTAACCGCAGTGGTCAGGCCAAAATCATACTCGAGCAAAATGGTTTTAAAAACGTAATTAATGGTGGAACCTGGGAACAAGTAAATCATTTTATTGAATAAATGAGTAAGACTAGTTAAAATTAAGAAGCCTAAAACTTGTAATCTAAACCTACATGGAAATTTTAAAAATATTAATTCCTACAGACTTCTCTGTACAGGCAGAGTTCGCTTACCTCATGGTAAAAAAATTGGAAGAAAAAACACCTGTTGACATTCATTTTTTACATGTAATGAATGTGCCTGATACAGTTACAATGGATACTGGAGGAAATATTCAAACCTGTGGTGAAATTGATGTAAACTATGTGGTAAAGCAGAAAGAAATAGCCGAACGAAAATTGGCTAATTTGAAAACGCTTTACGGTAACGATATTAACAGCCATTTTGTTTTGGGTAAAGTAACAGATGGTATTTTAAATTTTGCAGAGGTCAATCATTTCGATTTGATTGTGATGGGAACTAAAGGTGCATGGGGCCTGAAGGAAAAGCTATCTGGCTCAGAGACACAAATGATTGCCCGGAAATCTAAAATCCCGGTATTGTCTTTAATGTGCGACCGTTCTGATCTGAACATACAGAACATTTTGCTGGTACACAATTTCAATCATCCTGCCAAGGAAGATTTTCAGTTGATGCACAAACTGATCAAAGCATTCAATACAAAATTTCACCTGCTTCAAATTATTTCAGGAAAGGTGGATGCCGAAAAGGTATTGGTAGAAGCAAATATGAAATCATTTGCAGAGTTGAACAACATCACCAATTATGAATGTCATTTAATAAATGATAATGATGTTGAAAATGGCGTTGTGCATTTTAACCAAATGAACAATATGGATATGGTTTGCATTGGTACACATGGCAAGGGGGGTATATTTCATCACAGTGCTACTGAAAAATTGATCAACCATCTTTTTAAACCCATTATTTCATTTCACCTAAACTAATATAAATACGTACATGATAGCGTTTATAACACAAACCTGGTCATGGTGGTTTTCCGGTACAATGATAGCGGCCATCATGTTTTTCCTTTTATACTTTGGCCAGTCTTTTGGCTTTTCAGCTAATTTAAGAACCATCTGTGCAGCCGCAGGGTTAGGAAAGAAAACAAAGTTTTTCGATTTTAATTGGAAGGCACAAACATGGAATTTAGTATTCTTAGTGGGGGCAATTGTTGGAGGGTTCATTGCAAAGCAATTTTTATCATCAGATATTGGCGTAGCCATCTCACCAGCTACTATTAATGATCTAAGCAAGCTGGGTATTGCAGCTCCCGTTTCTTTACAACCTGCCGAATTGTTTAGTTTAGATGCCATCTTATCTATAAAAGGGTTTCTTGTTTTAGCAGTTGGCGGCCTCATGGTAGGCTTTGGCTCACGATATGCCGGTGGTTGCACTTCTGGCCACGCCATTAGTGGATTATCAGATTTACAAGTGCCGTCACTCATTGCAGTAGTTGGTTTTTTCATCGGCGGACTGATAATGACATTTTTTATTCTACCATTATTATTTTAATCAAATGAAGTTTATAAAGTTTTTATTACTCGGTATTGTTTTTGGTATTGTAATGGCCAAGTCAGAAACCATTTCCTGGTTCAGGATTCAGGAGATGTTCCGCTTTCAGGCATTTCACATGTATGGGATTATTGGTACGGCTGTTACATTAGGTGTTATTGGTGTTGCGCTAATAAAGAAATTTAAAATAAGGGACTTTCATGGCAACCCTATTCTGTTTCACCCAAAAGATAAATCAATTATCCGCTATCTCATTGGCGGAACAATTTTCGGATTAGGTTGGGCATTAAGCGGTGCCTGTCCCGGCCCTATGGTAGTTAATATAGGCTATGGATTTTTAAGTATGATTATCGTATTTCTATTTGCTATAGTAGGTACTTATCTATATGGTGTTTTTAAAGAGAAATTACCTCATTAAAGTATTAAACGATTGCTTATGCAAAATGAACAGGACAATAGAATACAAGAAGGGTTGTTACCCATAATCAGTAAGTTAATACTCATTATTGTAGTGCTGGTAATTGGTTTAATAGCTATGCCTTTTATATTTTATTATAGTAACCAACCAAGCAAACCAAAAGATAAAACCATCACTTCTGATGCAGCAAGTACAGATGTAAAAAAAGATGGCGTTGCATACTGGACTGCTCCCGAAGTTGGCAGCATTACTGATGTTA
>CALRUV010000119.1:0-10850 GCA_943371455.1 Chitinophaga pinensis
TTTCAAGTAACGCCTCCAAAAGTGGAAATGAAAAGTACGGTAGGCGCAGGCGATAGTATGGTGGGGGCGATGGTGCTGGCTCTATGTGAGGACCGCTCGCTCTTGGATGCCTTATACTACGGCGTTGCTGCAGGTACGGCAGCTACCATGAATGCAGGAACCGCATTATGTAAAAAAGAAGATGTAGAACGTTTATTTAAAGAAATGAAGCAACAATAGGGTCCAACTGTTATTTTTGCAGCCTGGCCTTGTAGTACAATGGATAGTATCGGAGTTTCCGAAGCTCTTGATCCAGGTTCGATTCCTGGCAAGGCCACGTTTTTTTCAAAGTGTTTTACTTTTGCAAATAAATCGCCGCTCTCTCAGGCGATTCACGCATTTTTTTTCCTGCTAAGTACAAACTATAGAGTACCTCAATAAAACTACTTGCTAAATAATAAGGGGTTCAGGTGACTATCAATCTGCTTGCCAATTTCAGCACCTGGGCACCAGGTAACCCAATCGGCCTGCTGATTTTCATTTTGGGGTTCCATCAAGGTCATATCCTTGTCCATATAAATAATGGTCATCACTTTTCGCAAATCTTTGCTGGTATTGGCTCCGGCCCTGTGAAACACCCAGCCCATATGAAAGCTTATTTCTCCTATATCAAATGGACTAACCGTTTTTTCAAAATCATTCAGTGTTAGTTTTTCCTGAATCACAGTTTCACTGTCATCGCTTATTTTATAGGTTCTGCCATCCTGCAGTGTTTGGCTTTTTGCGCTAAATTCTAGTGGACCCATTTCTAAACTTATTGCCTGCAAAGGAATCCAAACGGTTACTGTTTTATCTGTTTGCAAGGGCCAATAATACTGGTCGGCATGCCAGGGTGTAAAACCACCTCCCGGCTCTTTAAACAATGCCTGGTCATGGTAAAGCCTTACGCCATTTGTTTGCATCAGATCAGTGGCCATTTTGGCCAGTCTTTTTCCAAAAACTATTTCTTTCACAGCATCCGATTTGGTCCAAAGGTTCATGATTTGCAGAAAAGCTTTTCCATAAGTGTCCCTGTTTTCCATAAGGGGTACCTCCAGATTAAGTTTTCCGATCTCTGCACTTATGGTATCATTGAAATGCTGTATAATACTTGCTGGAAATACATTCTTTA
Source organism: Chitinophaga pinensis (assembly GCA_943371455.1). Lineage (GTDB taxonomy): Bacteria > Bacteroidota > Bacteroidia > Chitinophagales > Chitinophagaceae > Sediminibacterium > Sediminibacterium pinensis_J. Next base: position 1,151 of record CALRUV010000119.1, read on the forward strand.
CCTTGATATAGCCGTTCAACTGGAAATAGGCAATCTCTTCTGCTGATAATTCAAATGGCTGGTTTAACAGATCAACATCGTTTTTGGATAACATGCTAATTTATTTTTTCAATGTTGCAGACTTATTAATTTTCATACATAGTTCGTCTTTCATAACACTCATACCCCCCGCCATATTTGTTACCTTTTTAAAGCCGCTTTGGTTGAGCATGTAGGCAGCTCTTGGACTTCGATGGCTATGTGAACAAAATACTATAATATCTTTATTTGCAAGGTATTTTAAGGTATTTAATTTACTTTCAAGCTCTTGAATAGGGATGTTGATGGCATTATGCAAAGTGCCAAAATCCGGATCACCCTTGCCTTCAAATTCTTCCCTTGTTCTCACATCCAATAATACAACTGAAGGATGTTTTTTGATATATGCACAAATAGCCGATGGTTCTATGGTTTTAAAATAAATAGAAGAACGTTTTACCAAAGGCATATTGCAAGACTTACACATGCCTCCTTTGCTGAAATTAATTTTATCACAGTCATAACCACAAGGTGTACAAACAAAGTCGGTATCTTTTTTAGGTACAGCAGCTTTGTTTTGGCTATACAGGTAACTTATATTTAGCATGCATCCAATAAAAAACAAAATTGAATACTTCAAGGATTTGCTTTTAAAATGAAAACAGAAACCTAATAAATCAGGATTTATAGGCATACATCATAGCCATGGATTCTCTAGCCATCCGTTGGTTGTATTCGAATGTAAGTCGCTTGTGATTTACGGTATCTACTATAGTTCCTATCAGGCAAAGCCCACCCGTAAATAGGTATAAGATGCCCATTCCGTTCTGGCCTACCATAAATCTTTGTACGCCTGCAATACCTATAAAACCAAATATACAGCCAATCAGTACATGGTCTGTTTGTCTCCTTTTACCATTATAAAGTGCTACAAAATTCAGGATCTGATCTTCCGTTAAATCTTTAGTGATTTGCTGCAATAAAACCATTTCTTCACCTTCTATGGAAGGCACCATGTTTATAATGTTGGGTTTCATGATGGGCTTGTTTTGGTATGATAAGTTGTTTGATCCTGTTAAATATAATCAATACTGCCAAAGTTCCCATCGGATGGTGATGAAAGGCACTAATCAATTGCAAGTGCAATGTATCGTGGATGGCATGTCCTAACCCACAACCCAAACAATGCCGGAAGCCTGCCCATTTAAATACACAAAATGAGGGCTCCGTTATGTTTTCGGGTAAGAAAAACAGTAATAAAATGGCTGCTGCCCAAAATATCAGTTCGAAATGACGTATGGCATATTGCATACATTTCGATATTTGGGTAAAAATGTTTTTGATGATGAGGTTTTTAAAAGCTTAGAAGATTAGCCTATCTATTTTCCAAAAGCACCTAAATTACTACTGAAAATTTTTACGGCGATGGCTATTAAAATTACCCCGAAAAATTTTCGAACAGCTAATAAGCCTGCTGGACCTAAAGCATGTTCAATCATTTTTAAAGATTTTAATACCACATATACTACCAAAAGGTTAATCAGGATACCAGCTAAAATATACACTTCTTCAAAATTTGCTTTCAAAGACATAATAGTAGTAAGTGTTCCACTACCCGCAATGATTGGGAAAGCAATGGGAACAACAGTACCCGACTTGGCATCCTTATCACCTTTAAATATCTCATGACCCAGAACCATTTCCAATCCTAAAAGAAAGATAACAACAGAACCGCCCACTGCAAAAGAACGAATATCCAATCCCAATACTTTGAGAAAAGGTTTACCCAAAAAGAGAAAAACGATCATAAGCAGACCTGAAACAAGGGTTGCCTGCAAGGATCTGATAGCACCCATTTTTTCCTTTAAAGAAATCAACAGGGGTATTGAGCCTACAATATCAATTACCGCAAAAAGGGTAAATGTAACGGTCAATAGCTGGTCCAGTTGAAAGTTCATATCTAGGGTTGAATAGAAATAAGTTGATCGCTTTTGCTAAAAATAGTTATAACAATTTATAAATCAAAAATCTGGCCTATGCCATTCTTTACCTGCAAGTGATACGTTGTATAACATTTCATATGCAAAAGCATTGTTTGCCTGGCTTATTTTTACCACACAACCATAATGGCATTTGAATACATCAAAGGACTCTTTCAAGGGCGTTTGGGTAATATGGGCCAAAATGCTTCTCAATACACCACCATGTGCAACAATCACGGATGTTTTGCCGGTTTGGTTGATTTGTTTAAAACGTTCAATTACCCTTGTATGCATTTGCGTGTAGCTTTCGCCATTGGGTACGGGTAACTGTACAAAATCTTCCAGCCAGGGCTCGATTTCTGGTTTAGGGATATCATTCCAGGTTTGTAATTCCCAATCACCGCAATTTAATTCCATCAGATCATCATGGTATTGAATAGCGTGATTTTCGAATAAAGCTATTGCCAGTTTTTTACATCGTTGCAGTGGACTGGAATAAACATGTGTAATTTCATCAGGTAAGTGGGGTACTATATTTTTTACTTCTTCAAAAAAAGATTCAGTTACATCCAGGTCAGCCTGACCATAACAGATGCCTTTGTTAACTTTGGGTGTGGTATGTCTTATCAGGTATATATCCATTTTACGAAATACAGGGTAATTATTTGAATATTGAAATTATCAAATAATTACCACAGATTTCAAGATACTACTCAAGTGTATATATGAAATCTGTGGTAATTCATTTACCATACTAAGCTAATGCCTGCATTGTAAAGTAACGGGATGCTGTTATAACCCCTAACATCAAAAAATTTCTTTTGGGTGATATTTTGGGCATCAGCAAAGAGTTTCAGGTGGTTATTGATTTGATAAGATGCGTTAGCGCCCAGAAGTACATAACTGTCTAATGCCGTATCTGCTTTTTTATAGCCACCTACATCATATCGCTTGCTAACATATCTGCCATTTACGGATAGGTAAAATCCTTTAAACATTTCCATGCCGGCTGTTAAGTTGAAGCTATGTTTTGGTCTTCTCAACAGATAATCATAGCGAATGGTGTCCTTTACGGTTACCCTGTTCTGAGTAATTTCTTCACTGGAAAGAAAGGTATAATTGGTAGTAATATTTAGTTTGTTAAAAACGGTCCAGTCATGTTCAAACTCAATACCATTAACTATTTGCCTGATATAATTAAAGTATTTAAACGTGATATAATTATAGTCTATCCCATTATTGATCTTTCTGCTGAAAAACACAATACGTGTGTTACTATTTTTTGTACGTACGCTAAATCCAGCTTCGTAATTAATTGATCTCTCTGCATCCAGTTTATCGTTTATGCTTAGCTGGTATAAGGAAGGTGCTTTAAACCCACTGGAAATACTTCCAAATAACCTGAACGATTTATTAATATTATAAGAAGGATTTACGGTAAAGGTGCTGTTATTACCATACCTGGAATGATGGTTATACCTTCCCCCCAACTCTATATTCAGTTTGTTGCTTTCATCATGGTATTGCAAAGTAGTATAGAGCGCTTGCTGGAACATGGAGGTGTCCTTGAAAATACTGCTGTATGGACCGAAACCACTGATTGAAAAAAAGTTTTGGTTGTAAGAAAAATAACGGTAATCAGTACCTGCCAGAACAACCAGGTTTTTTAGAAGCTTGTAACTGGCATAAAACTCTGCAAACTGTGATTTACCGAAATAGGTATTGTTTTCAAAAATTGTATTGGTCTTGTGCAGACTATCATTGTGGTAATTTCTGGTGAGTTCACTGTACTGGTAATTTCCCTGCAGGGTTAAAGCTCCTTTTTGGTAAGCGAAATTAAAACCTCCAATGAAGGATCTGTTGTTTAATTGGTAATCCCTGTCGTCAGAAAATACACCCGCGTCTATAGAAGAAAGGTATTGACTGAATAGCGCATAAGTTTTTATGCTGAGGTAAGGATTAAGCTGGTAAATGATTTGTGCATTGGCTACATGTCCGGTATATGCGTCATTATCAAATTGCTTATTTCCGGTACTATCATAAGCTGAAGAAAAGCCATTGGTGTGCAAACGTGCATAGCGTGCAGTGTAACGAAACTTGTTTTTTTTGCCAAAAAATTGCAGATTGGTTTTGTTGGTGGATAGATTACCCTGACTAATGGTTGCCTTTAGTTCAAAAGGTTTATCCAGATTTTTTTTGTTGGTAATGATATTTATCACACCTGCAATGGCGTCGCTTCCATATAAGGTGGATTGCGCACCCTTGCATACCTCAATACTTTCCACATCATTTAAACTAAAAAAATTCAAATCAAAATCAGTAGTGATGGTGGATGGGTCATTTAGAGGAATGCCATCCAGTAAAATGAGCGTTCTGCCGGCTGAAGCGCCGCGCATGTATACCGTTTGTACGGTACCTGCATTATTCATGGCACCGTTGATGGTAATACCTGCCTGTTCATTTAGTATTTGCGCAACTGTTTTGCCTGCGTTTTTTTCTAATACAGATTTGTTGATGACGTTGATCACTTTACCCGTAGTACTTTGTTTTTGTTCCAGCTTATTGGCTGTAACAACTACTTCATCCAGAAAATGGTAATTACTGGTGTCTTTTTGTGCAAAAAGGGAACTGGCTGCAAGGAGTGCAGTAAAGAGCGTTAATGTTTTGCTCATTGTTTTAAAATTTAAAAGTTAACAATGAGCTTTCAGGAAAATAAAAAATGTGAAATATAAAGGACCGCTGCAGCAGCCTTTTAAATTCCATGCCTTTCACCCGAAAGCTGTGAATCTGTCGAATGTATCAGGCAGGTCTTCTGGCTTGCTCACTGCTGGTTACCTTCCCGAAAAGCATTTTCCTTTTCAGTGGTATGAAGAACCAGCAGGTTTATTGCCGATCGCTTTACATTTTTAAAATATAAAGTAAAAGTCAACAAAATCAGCTTACAGCTACGGGGATAGCGCCGGAATTACACCGGACTTCCCTTTTAATTCCGCTTTTAAACGGAAACCGAATACCTTACAAATATAAGCAGTTATCTGAGCTTGCTTTGAATTTTACATCTTATAGTTGTACACTTTGAGTTGAAAACTTTCGTATTTAATAATAGTCCATTTACCATTTAAGGTAAGTTTACTACATTTAACTCCATACTGATCTATATGAAAGGCACACAAAAATTAAACCTGTTCAGTTTTACCATGATCGTGGTAGGCCTTGTTATTGGTATGGGCATTTTTAGAACGGCTGCTACCAGTGCTAAGGATGCTATTGAACCTTCTGTCTATTTCACTGCCTGGTTGCTGGGTGGTTTTTTTGCCTTATGTGGTGCTTTAACTTATGCAGAAATTGGTAGTCGTTATCCAGTTACAGGCGGGTATTATAAAATATTTTCTTATGCCTATCATCCAAGCATAGCATTTGCTATTAATTGTATCATTTTGATCAGTAATGCTGCCAGTTTAAGTGGCGTTGCATTGATAGGGAGTGGCTATATTACAAAACTGTTCCCGCAATATGTTTGGAATGATATTGATAAGGCATTGATCAGTTGCGGGGCCATTATTATATTTTATTTTATTAACCTGAGAGGGTTAAGAATGAGTTCAAGGGCGCAAAATATTCTTATGCTGATCAAGATCACGATGATCGTGGTTCTCATATTGGCACTTTTTTTCCCACACCAGGAGATTCTGCCAACTTCGGCAATTGAAGCCGCACCTGTTATTCCTTCCATGAGCTGGATACAAAGTTTGGGTGTAAGCTTGATTGCCGTTTCATTTACTTATGGTGGGTACCAGCAAACCATCAATTTTGGAAATGAAGTAGCAAATCCTGCAAAAAATATTCCCAAAGGTATTTTTATAGGGATCGCTATTATTATCGGGCTTTACCTGCTTGCCAATCTCAGCTATTACAATATTGTGGGGTTTGATAATATGAAAGGTGAAAGGGAAATTGCCTATGTGGTGATTCAAAAAACTTTTGGCAAAACAGGAGCAGATATTTTTTCTTTTTTCCTGTTTTTTGGGGTCTTGGCTTATGTAAATGCTTTGCTGATGAGTAACCCGCGGGTAATGTTTGCCATGAGTGGGGAGGGTGTTTTACCAGCTGTATTTTCAAAGCAAAATCCAAAGAATGAAGTGCTCACGGTTTCTTTAACCGTTTTTGCAGCCATGTGTATTGTCATTCTGTTTTTCGCGCAAACCTTTGAAAAAATTCTGAATTTCACCATTTTTCTGGATTGTTTTGGTATGGTTGCCTCCAGTGCTACCATCTTTGTTTTACGAAAAAACACCAGGCATCTGGATAATACGGGTATTTTTAAAATGAAACTCTTCCCCATTTTGCCCCTCATATTTATGGGAGCTTATATGTTTGTTGGTATCAGTATAGCCATCCAAACACCTGATACGGCATTGGTAGGTGTTATCGTGCTCCTGGCATTTATGGTTATTTACTTTCTCACCCGGAAATGGCAAGTGAAAAGGGGTGAAGCTGTTTCTGAAAATGCAGATAAACTGCCTTAATTAGACTGGTTTTTCCTGTATTAAGCCTTTCATAACCGTTATTTTACGGTTTATTGTCCATCCTTTCCGTCTGTCTAAATTTTAGGGAACTGCTCGGGAATCCGTTATTTTTGTATTATATGAGACAGTTTTTAACACTGATAGGTTGTTTGGTCCTTACGCATTCATTTGCTCAAAGGGCCTCCGATAACTGGGATCTGCAGCATTGTATCCAGCATGCTTTGGAATTCAATATATCCATTAAACAGGCGGATATTCAGGCAAGAATTGCTGCGCTTCAGGCCAGGCAGGCAAAAAACAATATTTACCCTTCTATCAATGCAAGTACCGGAACGGGTATTCGTTTTGGTCGTTCTATTGACCCAACTACCAACGCCTTTTCCACTTCACAATTTCTGTATCAGAACTTTGGTGTAAATGCGGGTATGCAATTGTATAATAATGGCAGGTTGAGAAACCTGGAACAAACTGCACAGTTTAATGCGCAAGCTGCTCTGGCAAATGTTGCCAAAGTATCCAATGATGTTTCTTTTAATGTAGCCACATTTTATTTACAGGTACTGGCGGCAAAAGAACAAATTAAAATAAGCGAAGTACAAATTTCACAAACCCAAACACAATATGACATAACCCGTAAACGCGTGGAAGCTGGTGTTTTACCAGAATTGAACCTGGTTGAAACGGAAGCACAATTGGCTACAGACAGTAGTAATTATTATGCAGCAAGGGGCAATTATGAGCAGAGCCTATTAAACTTAAGAGGTTTATTGAACTTAGAAACTGACGTACTTTTTGGTATTGTAACTCCAGCTGCTGATCAAATTCCGTTAGAGTCTTTTGCAGATCTTCAACCAGAAGTGGTTTATGAAGCAGCATTATTGTACCAGCCCGAACAGAAAGCGAATGAGTTTAGGTTTAAATCTGCTCAGAAAAGTATTTCGGTTGCCAAATCGCAGTTCTACCCTACTTTGTCTATTGGCGGTAACCTTTCTACCAATTTCTCTAATTCATTTAAAACCACCACTGGATTTAACTTTTTGGGTTATTCACCAATTACTGGTGCTGAGCCTATCGTTAATATCAGCAGCGTAAACTACTATGTACAAAGCCCTAATTTTAAAGCTACACAAGGCACAAGAAGTTTTAGTCAATTATGGGAAGGTTGGAGCAGACAGATAGACAATAACTTTGGGCAAAATATTGGTTTAAGTTTAAGTATTCCTATTTATAACAACCACCAGGCAAAATCAGGTGTTCAGGAAGCAAAACTTAATTTGAAGTCTGCAGAACTACAGAAAAATCAAAGTGATTTAACGCTTCGTCAAAATATTTATACAGCATATACCAATGCTATGACCGCATTACAAAAATTCAATGCAGGTAAAAAAACGGTAGAAAGTACGCAGAAAGCATATGATTACGCTTTAAAAAGATATGAGAGTAATCTTTTAAGTTCACTTGATTTGATTACCAATCAGAATAATCTGTTAAGGGCCAAAATTCAGCAATTAAGTAACCAGTACGATTATGTTTTCAAAATGAAACTGCTTGAATTTTATAAAGGGAAAGGAATAAAATTATAATAAGAAAAAAGGAACTGCTGCCCTTTTGCAGAAAGTTCCATAAAGGAAAAATGTATGAATAAGAAACTGATTTGGATAATTGTGGGTTTGGTTGTGGTGATAGGCGTTTTGGTAGGGCTGAAAAAAGCCGGCATTATTGGCAAGGAAGAGGGTTTGAAAGTGACCGCTGAAAAAGTAGTTACCAGAACCATTATTGAAACGGTTAATGCTAGTGGTAAGGTTTATCCCGAAGTGGAAGTAAAAGTTAGTCCAGATATCAGCGGAGAAATTGTTGAATTATATGTAAACGAAGGTGATAGTGTAACAAAAGGCCAGATACTTGCCCGTATTTATGCAGATATCTATCTCACACAAAGAGACCAGGTAATGGCAGGCGTAAATCAGTCTAAAGCCCAGTTATCCAACTCAACAGCAAGTTTAGCTGGTTTAAAAGCATCTGTAGATAACTTTAAAAATATTTTCGAACGCCAGAAAAAACTGTTCAATGATAAAGTGGTTTCCAGATCTGAATACGAACAGGCAGAAAATAATTACCTCACTGCATTGGCCAATTATACGGCAGCCAAAGAAGGCTTGAAAAGCGGTGAAGCATCCATACAAAGTGCGGAAGCGCAGCTTTCGAAAGCGGATAAGGATTTATCCAGAACTGTGATCACATCTCCTATGGATGGTATGATAAGTTTGATGAATGTAAAAAAAGGAGAGCGCGTTGCAGGTAACAGTTTTAATGTGGGTACAGAAATGATGCGTGTTGCTGATATGCGAAGTATAGAGGTTCGTGTTGATGTGGGTGAAAATGATATCCCTAAAGTTAAATTGGGCGATACCGCAGTTGTGGAAGTGGATGCCTATACCAATCGTAAGTTTAAAGGACTGGTTTATAAAATTGCCAACCCCAATACCGGATTAGGTGTTACCAATTCCAGTGCTGATGTAACCAATTATAAAGTGCATATTCGTTTATTGCCTGCAACCTACAAGGACCTGATTGCAGAAGGTAAAGGATTTCCTTTTCGTCCGGGTATGACAGCCAGTGCAGATATTCAGACAAAAACTATGCAAGATGTTTTATCTGTAGCATTGAATGCTGTAACAACCAGAGATAAAAACAGTGATAAAGCCCCTGGTGATGATAAAGCGGATGAGAAAAAGCCAGAAGGAAATGAACCCAAACAATCTACTACTGCAGATGATGGTATTGAAGAAGTTGTATTTATTTTACAGAAAGACAGTAAAGTAAAAAAAGTAAAAGTAAAAACAGCCATCCAGGATTTGAACTATATTCAAATAGTTGATGGTTTGAAATCGGGCGATGAAGTGATTACCGGACCCTATTCTACGGTAAGTAAAACCCTTAAAACAGGTACCCTGGTAAAAGTTGTGGCAAAGGATAAGTTGTTTGAAGAGAAGAAAAAAGATTAAGTAGTTAAGCGATCATATTCAAAAGAGGCTGTCTCAAAAGGGGCAGTCTCTTTTTTTATGAAAACCGTTTTTATATGTGGCTTATTCACAAATCGGGTGTATAAAAACAGATGAGTGCCTATACAATAAATGGGTTGTTTTTTGTGTCTTTATGTTATGGCAAAGCGAC
>CALRUV010000120.1:0-10818 GCA_943371455.1 Chitinophaga pinensis
ATGATTTTTTTTACTATTCTTTCCATTCTCTGAACGGAATGGCAAAGTAGAAAAAATGAAAAAATCTGTATATGAGTCACATACAAATATTCATTCTACGCACCTATCGCCAGACTTTGCAGTCCGCCTAGGCGGATTGGATGCGGTGCCCAGCGAAGGGTAGGCAGTAAAAATGATGCGCAGCACATTTTTACAGAAGCCAAAGCAGCGTTGGCGCAAAGACGAGGCTATGCGGCCTGAGCAAAATGGGGCGAGCCTTAGTGGTGTGATAGAAAAAAAGTACAGAATGTTCGCATTTCGAATTGCTGTTGGTCAGCGACCAACATGGGTAAGGTAGCTGCCATATAAACAATTAAAAAAACAGCCACTTAAAACTAACATGTTCTAAGTGGCTGATATTTTTATGTAAACTTAAGACTACTATCTTATTTGTCCTCTAATAACACCCGATGCCCTGGTGGTAGAATGTACATTCACATATACAGGATCTGTTTTAATAGAAGTAAGTATTGCCGTAGTTGGTGTGTAAATTTTAGTTATACCAAAATCAGCAGCACTACTGCATAATCCAATTAGCACAGGCGCATTAACACCAGCTGCTCCACTGTGTATATGTGCTGCAGTAAGGGCATCACTAACTTCCAGATTGGTTACTGTGATTTTACTATACAATTTATTGTCAGAAGTGATTCTCAAAAGTGCAATTCCTGTGGCGGTGGTTGTAACTGCTGGAACTTCATTTGCACCAGACAATGCAATGCTTGCAGCAAAAGTAATACCATTGAATAGTTGTCCTCTTATAATTCCTGAACCTACCTGAGTTGAATGAATATTGAGGTATATATCAGCAGTTCCAGCTTTGATACTGTCAATGAAAGAAGTACGAACGCCTGTTACAGTTGCTTTAACAGAACTTCCCGCAAAAGTTGGTTTCAAATCTAAGATAACTGGACCATTGGTAACCGGGTCACCAACATGGAAATGAGCCAGGGTTAGGTTATCAGTTGCAGCTAATCCTGATACGGTTGCATCTACAGAAATAGAATTATCATCGTATACCTTTACTGTGGCGGTACCCGTTTCAGTTCTTCCGGCAGGTTGCGGATTTTCATTTGCAGCAGCAAGTGATACAGTAATTTCTTTTACTAGTTGTGCCTGCGGAATAGTTTCAGACTTTTTACAAGAGCTGGATAAGACAACTAAAAGAAGAAATGATAAGGAAGTAATAAAATTTTTCATTTGATATTTTTGATATAACCAATGAATCCCTGATTTGGTTCAAACTAAAATATTATTTCGCTAATGTTCATCAAATAGGGGATTTTTTTATTGGAAAGCTAAACGTTTTCTGGAATAACTTAAATGATTTTCGGTTGAAATTTAGCAAAAAATAGCCCATACTTTATTTTATATTATCATTAAATTTTTCGGTACGAGACATTCTCCATTTTATTTTGAAACCACTAACAACTACTAAATTATTTCCTGATAATACTGATCGCATACCCCCCACCAGGTGCTGAATATTGCGCAAGCTTTGTTTCACTACTTACCTTCAACTTACGGATAGTATAGGCCTGGGGATTTGTTTTGTAATGTGCATCCATTTTATCTGCATAAATAGTGGCTTCATAGGTTACGCCTTTGTCTAAGAAATCAAGTTCAATATTTGCAGTGCGTGCTTTTTCACCATTCACATTTCCGATAAACCAATTGCTGGTTCCCTTCGCTTTTCTGGCAACCGTGATGTATTCACCGGGTTCTGCTTCCAGGTATTTACTGTCACTCCAATCAACAGCTACATCTTTGATAAATTGAAAGGCATCCAAAAACCGGTTGTAATTCTCAGGCAGGTCGGCTGCCATTTGTAAAGGACTGTACATCGTAATATACAATGCCAGTTGATTGGCTAATGTGCTATTTACATGAGAATTATTAGAAGGATTTATTTTACTGATATCCATTTCAAAGATGCCGGGCGTGTAATCCATCGGACCACCAATTAATCTTGTGAAGGGAAGAATGGTTACATGATTCGGTTTTGATCCACCAAAAGCCTGAAACTCCGTTCCCCTTGCAGCTTCATTACCTATCATATTGGGATAAGTTCTGTAAAGTCCGGTGGGTCTTACTGATTCATGTGCATTGACCATGATCTTGTATTCCGCCGCTTTCTCTACTATATATTGGAAATGATTGATTGCCCACTGACTATAATGGTAATCTCCCTGAGGAAGTATATTGCCCACATAACCTGTTTTTACTGCATCGTAGCCATTGGTTTTCATGAATCGAAAAGCTTTATCCAATTGTCGCTCATAGTTTCTTACCGCGCCCGATGTTTCGTGGTGCATGATCATTTTAATTCCTTTTGATTTGGCATAAGCATAGATTCCCTTTACATCAAAATCGGGGTAAGCTGTTACAAAATCGAATACCTGATCCTTACCATGACCAAACCAATCCTCCCAGCCAATATTCCATCCCTCAACTAATATTCCACCAAAACCATGTTTGGCAGCAAAATCAATATATTTTTTTACGTTAGCGGTTGTAGCGCCATGAGTGCCATTGGGTTTGGCTTTGGTATAATCTGTAATACCTAATTGTATAGAAGGAAATTCATTCGTGTACGACCAGCTACTTTTTCCGGTGATCATCTCCCACCATACACCCATATATTTTACAGGTTTGATCCAGCTCGGGTCTTTAATTTTACTGGGTTCGTTTAAGTTAAGTGTCATTTTAGATGCCAGAATATCTCTAGCGTCATCACTTACCATAATGGTTCTCCAGGGTGTTGTACAGGGTGCCTGCATATTTCCTTTATCACCATTGGCATTGGGTGTTAGCCATGATTCAAAAACCATATTCTTATCATCCAGGTTCAAATGCATACAGGCATAATTGATCAATGCAGCTTCGTGTAAGTTGATGTATAAACCATCTGCTGTTTTAAGCATCAGCGCGGTTTGTACAGCCGTATTTGAAAAAGATGTTTGTGATGCATTGTCGGTAACTGCCCCCTTGAATAAGCCCCTGATCTCTGATAATTTAGAAATAGTATAATCATATTCCTGGGTATCGTAATCGCCGGGAATCCAATAAGCAGTGTGGTTGCCCGTCATGGCAAACTGTGTACGCTCTTCTTTGATGGTGAAATAGATCAGGTTTTTTTGTGCAGGAAATTCATAACGGAAACCCAAACCATCATCAAATAACCGGAAGCGTATATTAATTTGACGATTAGATTTTGTTTGGTTGAGGGTAATAGCTAATTCATTGTAATGATTACGGATAGAAGATTGTTCGCCCCAAACCGGCTTCCAGCTTTCATCAAAACTGCTTGTTTTGGTTGCTGCAAGGGTAAAACCATTCAATAATGATTCCGAATCCTTTTCCAGGTCAAGCCCTAAGTTACTCGTTTTGATCACCAATTTATTTTGATAGCTCAAAGTGTAGGTGGGTGTGCCATCATTTTGCAATACGAAGCCAAGACTTATTTTTCCATTGGGTGATTGTAATTCCTGTGCTATTGTAGAATGTAACAATAGAAGGCATCCCAGAAAAAAACTAATTGCGTATTTCATATGAATGGTATTAAATATTGAAAGGAAGGAGGGATTTTAAAAGGGTTCATTTGAACTATAAAGTTAATCCATTTAAAAGATTCATACCGTCCCCTAAGCTTTATCCTAACATAAACAGTAAGGAGTTGATGAGAAAAATTGGATGTTTTGCCATTAATTACGCTAAAGGATCATCCTTAACCACATCGCTTTTCTTAAATAAATAATAAAATTGATCATGATTGATATTTAATAGATTTTTACATTAACTTTGAAATTCAAAGTACTTTTAAAATACAAAAAAATGGACAAACAACAAGCGCAATTGGAAGACATCCACCATATTAAAAAAATGATGGAGCGCTCTTCCAGGTATTCAGCACTGAGTGGGCTTTCAGGTGTTTTAGTAGGTTTTTTTGCGCTCCTCTCAGTGGCAATAAGCTATGCTATATTAGGGATCTCACCATTTAAAACGGACTCCTATCTATCTGTACTTTCGCCAACTGGCGTTTTGGATAAAGATTTATTAAAAATATTAGCCCTGAATTTTGGAATAGTATTAATACTATCGTTTACTACTGCTTTATGGCTTTCTGGTAAAAATGCTACAAAAAAGGGGCAACAGCGTTGGGACCTCTCAGCTAAAAGGATGTTGTTCAATTTTATGATTCCTATGATTGCAGGAGGAATTTACTGTTTGATACTGTTTATGCAGAACCATATAGAATTGCTTATTCCGGCAACCATACTCTTTTATGGCTTAGCATTATTAAATGCCAGTAAATATACCGTTGATGATATAAAATATTTGGGTATCCTTTTAGTATTATTAGGCCTATTAGCTTCTACCTTTTTTAACCAGGCACTAATTTTTTGGGCAATCGGATTTGGCTTATTGCATATTATTTATGGAACATCCATGTACTTTAAATATGAAAAGTGAAAAATAGTATAGAAGCCTTACATAAAGCATTTGAAAGCAGGGTTAGATTAGGCATCATGTCTATTCTAATGGTGCAGGACAGTGTTGATTTTGGCACGCTGAAAGAACAATTAGAGATCACTGATGGCAATATTGCCAGCCATATCAGCGCCCTGGAAAAACTGCAATACCTGAAAGTGCGGAAAAAATTTATTGGTAAAAAACCCAATACTTCCTACACAGTAACCAATGAAGGAAAGAAAGCTTTTAGCGAACACCTTTCTGCTTTAGAAACTTTGATAAAAAAATCGATGTCATAAGATATTGAAGGTCATACATATACACAGATCTCTAAACTATTTCAGATGAAATCAACACAAACAGACTTAGAATTTAACGATGTAAAATCGGCAATCATCCAAAACCTTGACCAGCCGAAACAATTGGAAAGATTGTACCGGAAAAATAAAATAGCTTTTCAAAGGGTATTTAACAGCATATTCCCTGAAATAAAGGAACATGCAACTGCGCGTATTTGGAACGAAAGACTCAATTATGAGCAGGATGCGTTCTATTTATTTCCCAAAAAAGACCTATTCTATATTTTTGTAGCCATACTTGTAACAGGATCCATCGCCAAGATTCCAGTATTTGCTGGTATAAACGAAGATTTCTTTTTTAGCAGAAATATTGGATTCGTTGTATCGCCCATGTTACTGATCTATTTTTTATGGAAACAGTCGGCAGGATTCAAACAAATAATGTTTACCGCAATTGCAGTGATACTCGCCGCAATTTATATCAACTTTTTACCAGCCACTTTACTAAGCGATTCCATATTTCTGGCATGTATTCATATGCCGATTCTTTTATGGGTAATATTGGGATACAATTTTATCGGTGGTGATTTAAATGATCAGCAGAAAAAAATTGACTACCTCCGATTTAACGGAGACCTGCTCGTTATGGCAGCGCTGCTCGTGATTTCAGGCGTCATCTTTTCCGCTCTCACAGTAGGTTTATTTGAATTAATTGGAATACCTATTCAAAAGTTTTATGCCGAACATGTAGTTGTATGGGGACTCTCCGCCATCCCCATTCTTGCTACTTACTTGGTGCAGTATAACCCACAAATTGTAAATAAGATCTCCCCCGTTATTGCCAAAATATTTACACCTATTGTATTTGTAACCCTGATCATTTTTTTATCAGCCTTAATTTATACTGGAAAAAGTTTGTACAGCGATAGAAATTTTCTGCTCTTGTTTAACGGTTTATTAATTGGAGTGATGGCCCTCATTCTATTTTCAGTATCGGAAGCAACAAAGAATACCACTGGAAAAATAAATCTCCTATTTTTATTTGGATTGTCTTTAATAACCATCGTTTTAAATGTTCTTGCGCTTTCAGCCATTGCATTCAGGCTGGCAGAATTCGGCTTATCGCCCAATAGATTAGCAGTTTTGGGAGCCAACCTACTGATATTTATCAACTTGCTATTTGTTGCACAAAAATTATACTTAATCATAAAAGGAAATGCAAATGCACAAAAAGTAGAAAATGTGATTGCATTCTTTATCCCTATCTATGGCATTTGGGCAGCTTCCGTTGCATTTCTGTTCCCTTTACTATTCCAATTTAAATAGTAGTAGCTGTTTAAACTATTTAATAATTATTTGTCTTGTTTGTTTGCTGCTTTATGAACAGAAATCTATAATTTGGGCAACTTAACACATAAATAAACATTTAAATAAAATTAAAACAGTAACCATGAAAAAGTCAGGCCTCTTATTTTTATCCTTACTATTAATGCTTTCCTATTCTTCTATCAAAGCCCAAACAGCCGTTAAAAAAGATAATTTTGTTGGTAAATGGCAGGTAATTGTAAGAGGAACACCGCAGGGTGATGTTAAGATGATCTTTAATTTTGAGATAAAAGATACTTTACTTACGGGTACCTTAACAGATACTACCGGTAAAGAAATAAGTCCTATCGCCAAGATTGATTTTGAGAAAGAGCAGATCTCTGTTTATTTCAGTGCCAGTGGTTATGACCTCATTCTAACCATGGGCAAAAAAGATGAAGACCATCTTACAGGTAGCTTGCTTGGTATGTTTGATGCAGAAGGAGAGAGAGTGAAAATTTAGTTATTAGTATAAAATAGTAACATCCAAAAAACCCACAAGCATAGTTGTTTGTGGGTTTTTATTTTTTTTAAAAAGTGATACTTAGTGTTTTACCCGCATACTCATTTTGCGGTAATTGGATAATGAGCAATGTTCGGTTATTTTGTATATCAGGATAAGCCACTACATTTTCTTGTTGAATAGGATAGATACCAGAAATAGTTAGATTGATCCGACTCAGTTTTCTGGAAGGATCTGATACACTCAAAGCCTTTACCCTATTATCTTTCATGGTAATCATGGCCATTCCCTGACTATCCATTTTAAGGTTTATTTCTTTTGTTACAGACAGCTCTCCTGCTTTATAAAAAGCTATTTGTGCCATATTTAATTTATTGCTCTTCACTGCCTGCATATTTGCCGAATTAGCAAGTATTTCAATACCCCGATTATCTGCACTGGACTTGTCTAAATCCTTTT
The DNA here is from genome assembly GCA_943371455.1 of Chitinophaga pinensis. Classification (GTDB taxonomy): domain Bacteria; phylum Bacteroidota; class Bacteroidia; order Chitinophagales; family Chitinophagaceae; genus Sediminibacterium; species Sediminibacterium pinensis_J. The sequence goes on from CALRUV010000120.1 coordinate 7,099, forward strand.
CGCCAATATTTGGTACAACAATATATTGGTAGGTTGCATTATCCGGACGATTGCCGTGCGGGAATCCAAGCAAAAACACTTTCTCTGTTACCAATTCCTGGCTAATATTTTTCTGGTCGGTGATATCTGACCACCTGCCGGTTGCAGCCTGATTGGAAATACTCAGTTTTGAAGGTTCAGGAAATATATACCCGATCTTGTTCTGGTAAATCCATTTCACATTTTCCATAATACGATTGCCCTCCGGTAATATTTTTACATCTCCTTCCTGCTTAACGGTTACATCTGAACGCATCAATACCTGGTTAATGGTAGTAAAAACAGGTGTATTGGGCAATGATTTTATAGCTGTACCCAAACAAACATATTCTTCCTCAAAAAAGAACCAGGATTTTTTTGCGGCCAGCATATCATGCGCACTTTTAAAATCAAAAGCAACTGCACCATATAGTCCATCTGTTACGGCTCCCACAAAATCTGTCAACCCATCTTTTTGAATCTGGCTGGGGCCAGGCAATGCCTGCTTTTGCATGATGGTGGTGCCGGATATTTTTTGCCAGTCGTATACCGGCCAGATATTCTGGTATTCATCGCCTTTTAACATCAGATAATTGGTGCCATCAGCCCTGTGGTGTGTTGTTTTACCCGGACCATTATACGCTTCTTCCATATTTCTGTTTCGGGTTGAATACATTCTTACGGTTGTATAAAAACCGGGCCTTTGAAAAACAAAATGTTCTGTCTGCCAAAAGTATTTAGCGAAAGAGCTGGATGGCTTTGCCTGTCCCTTTCTTAGTTTACTAATTTCTTCTAGCTCCGCTTTCCGGTAATTGGTTCTTTGTAAAAGTCGCTCTATTTCTAGTGTTCCTTTCGGTTCAAAATTTCCTTTGATGCTAACATCCCTGTTCTTAACACCCACATCAATGTACACGCCATATACCATTTGCTTATAAATACCATCCAGGTAATAATCAACCAGTTGGTTAATTTTCTCCATGGAAAAAGCATATTTGGTATCTGCCACATAAAAGGACCATTCTCCATAGGCATTCGCAAATTTTCCATAACCGTAGGAAGTGGTATTATTAACCCGGTCTACCCGGTGATGAAAACTATAATCATGTTGCATGCCGCGCTCACCTGTTGAAAATTTTATTTCTCCTTCAATAATTTTTATGATCGTATCAAATCTTTTGGCATCACCAATAAAGAGCAGATTCTTTGCCAGTATGCCCGCAATCACAATCCGGTCGCCACTGGGTCTGGCACCCGACGCATTCATATTGGCCCTGCCGATGATAGGTAGTGTTTTAGCTACCAGATCTTTAGGTAGATCATCACCAATAGCCAACATAAGATTTACTAAATTGGTAGGGGTGGCAATTTGGTTGTCGTGCCAGTTATCTCCTACAAAATCATTTTTTACCCAAAATTCCAACCCCTTAATGATGGATTGCTTGAGTTGATCCGAATGATAATTTACAGATGATTTATTTTGAAAAGCTTTTCCTAAATAAACCAAATTGCTGGTATGTTCTGCATGCGGAAAGCCTGCAATATTAGTTAGATCAGCATAATTAATTCCCCGAAAACTCCCGTCATCATTCATTTTAGCCAAAATGGCTTTTACTTTGGCATCATCTATACTGCCCACTAATAGTTCTTTGACAATCCGTTCTTTAATGGTTTCAATGTCTGTTTTTTGTGCCTGAACCAATACAGTTAAGGAACAAAAAAATAATGGCAGCACCAGAAATTTTAGTAACTGTTTCATAATTTAATTTAGTGCATTACAAACTTCCTGGTTTACTTTTTTTATTTTCTCTTCATTCATTTTGATCACTTTTCGGTCGTAAGTCATAAATCCATTGATCTCAATTTCAACATCTGTTGTTTGTGTGTAAACAGCTGCTGAGTAGCCAAATGGAATGAGCTTTTTTAATTTTTCTGCCAGCGCAACATAAGCATTGGTTACTTCTTCGCTTGATTTATACTGTACATATCCCCAATTGCGATTGTTTTCCCATACATGGTCGTTCACCACCAAACCAAGTCCGCCATATTCACCCAGTACATTGGTACGTTTTGCATCAAACAAAACCATGATGGGATCGGGATAGTTATGAATATCCATGATATCGCCTGCATCATAAAAATTACCGCCACTAGCCGCATTTACCAATCTGGATGGATCATAATTCTTTGTAAACTCTGCTATTTCCGGTGTTTTAAACTGACCCCATGCTTCATTAAAAGGAACCCTTACTACTACGCTTGGATTAGAGTAGGTATGGTCCATGATCTCTTTCCATTCCTGCATAAAATTATCTTCAGAGGCTTTACTGCGACGAAGCTCCTGACCGGTAAAATAGCTTTTTGTCTCCCACCTTGGGTTAGCATCCCCACTGGGCATATCCTGCCAAACCAGTATCCCTTCTTTATCACAATGGTAATACCAGCGCGCTGGCTCAACCTTCACATGTTTCCGGATCATATTGAAACCAAAATCCTTTGTTTTTTTAATATCAAAAAACAAAGCTTCATCGGTAGGTGCCGTGTACAAACCATCGGGCCACCAACCCTGGTCGAGAGGTCCGAACTGAAAATAATTTTTATTATTCAATTGCATTCTTACAATGCCATTCTCATCTTTTTTGGTAGAGATTTTTCGCATCCCTACATAAGATTTCAGTTTGTCTGTTACCACACCATTTCTTGTAACAGTCACTTCCATGTCATATAAAAAAGGCGATTCCGGCGTCCAGAGTTTGGCTTTCGGTACTGCAACCAGTACTTCTTGTCCGATGGCAGCTTTGCCGGCATTGACAAGCTTTCCATTATCCCAAACCTTCACTTCAATAATGTCTGATGCCAAGGCATTCACTACTGTTGCAGCCACTGCAATATTTTCTCCGTCAATATTGGGTACTGTTTTTAATTGGGTGATATGGGTTTGCTCAACGGGCTCCAGCCAAACTGTTTGCCAGATGCCGGTTACAGGCGTATACCAAATTCCTCTTGGCTGATTTACCTGTTTGCCTCTGGGCTGGAAACCATTATCTGTGGGGTCTGATACCCTTACCACTAATTGCTGGTTTTTATCATTGGTGAGAAAGGGACTGATATCAAAACTGAATGGTGTATAGCCACCCTGATGTGTACCCACTTTGATCTGGTTGATCCATATATCTGCCTTCCAATCTACAGCGCCAAAATGCAGGATGATCTTTTTATTTTTCCAGGCCTGTGCTATATCAAAGGAACGGTGGTACCACAATTCATGGTTGTTGCCAACAGTTTTTTGTACGCCCGATAAACTGGATTCAATTGCAAAGGGTACCAAGATTTTTCCCTGATGGGTTTCGGGAATATTACTGCCTTTAGGAAGGATGGCATAATCCCATAAGCCATTTAAATTTTGCCATACATCCCGCACTTGTTGCGGACGGGGATATTCCGGTAGTGTATTGGCAGGATCTACTTTTTCTGCCCAGCGAGTTTTTATTTTTTCTCCCACAGGTTTCCAATCCTGTGCGTTTAGCGTAATAAATATAAAAGTGATTGCAAAACTGAAAAATGATTTTTTCATATGGTACGCAATTGTGTCTATGAATATATCGAATATTAGTGGCTCAATACAAAGGTGTTCTATTTAAATATTTTGTATTTTGAAAAAAAATAAACCATGCCCCTAGTTTCTGCCATACCCATTTTAGCATT
>CALRUV010000121.1:0-10706 GCA_943371455.1 Chitinophaga pinensis
GCTTTGCAACTAAAAAAAATAAATATTAAAAAGTAGTATAAAATGTTTTTGATCAAATTTTTACTTAGTTGGCACATAATCTAAATGTAATGAAGTGCAAATTATGCTATAAAAAGACATTACGCTTATCTAGATATTTAATGTTGAAACACAGGCCAAACAATCATTAGGAGAGATTAAATTTTATTCTGCAACCAATACTACATTTTTATACAAGATTTATTACATTTTCTTTTTGCTGAATCTTTAAAAATAAAGTAGGTTATCCATATTATTAATTCTTAGATTTTAGAGGTGCTTTCCCTCCCTCAGGTACAAAAATTAGTGCAGCAGAATTCAAACAATATCTTTTACCGGTAGGTTCCGGACCATCATCAAATACATGGCCCAAGTGAGAGCCGCTTTTACTGTCAACCACCGCTAAGCGAACCATACCGTGACTATTATCTTTGATCAATCGCACAGCATCAGGGGTTATGGGTGCATAAAAACTGGGCCAGCCTGTACCGGAATTAAATTTTTCTTCAGAACTGAAAATGGGTTGCAGGGATGCAGCTGAGTAATAAGTTCCTTTTTGAGAATGATGGTCATACTTACCGGTACCAGCTCTCTCTGTACCCTCTTCTCTAAGAATAAAGAATTGTTCAGGCGTTAATCGCTGTTTCCACTCTGCTTCGGTAAACTGAATGGGGTAAACCGTTTTGCTGTTGGCAAAGGGAGGGTCAGGATATTTTTTTGACTGGCCAATTAAGTTATTGGTCACCAAAAGCAGGGAGCCTAAGATTAAACAGTAAAAAGTAATAAGCTTTTTTTTCATGATCTGATATTTTATTGTGTAGACGTAAGACAGAGTATGCACTTACATTTCCGAAGATTTTAACAATTGAACTTGCAGAATTGTTTTATTTCATCATTTTGCTATCTGTAGGATCCAAAAAAAGAAGGTCCGCTCAAACATGAACGGACCTTCTTTTGCTTTTATATAATCCATACTTACTATCCTTTCCCTTTGATCAACTGTACCACTTTACGCTTAGAACCCTGTATTAGTTCTGCATAGTAAGTACCGCTGCTATAATTATGGCCTATCTGTAAAGTGCTGTTAGATCCCAGTTTTGACCTCGCATCCACTATCCTGCCTGATGCATCCATTACGCGCATCTCTACTAGTGTCTGGTATTTGCTCTCCAGCTTCAGGGTAAAGTAGGTAGTGCTTGGGTTTGGCATCACCGTTATTTTCAACTCCTCTTCTGAAGATTTAATACTGGTTTCTGCTTCTTTGGCAAAGCTGGTAATGATTGGTGCACTTGAGGTAGCTACAGCCGGTGCACATGGTGTGATCTCACAACTACCTAATCTGTCGCCCGCATGACCAGTCAAATGTGTATTCACTGCATTCACACTGATTGACAAGGTTTGTCTGTTGGCAGGATTACCCGGTGGCAAATGGCATAGGTATACTTTTCCGCTGCCATTACCATTGTTGCCCACTACCCTGATATCAGTTACACAAATGCTGATGCTACAGCTGGTAGTACATCCGTACACATTGGTGGTAACCACAGTAAAGGTATAAGTACCCGCAGCTGTTGGTGTAAATACCGGAGCGCCACTGGTGGTGCTGCTCAGCATATTAACCGCAGAGCCACTCCATGCATACGTATATGGTGCGCCATTGGCAGCCGGCGTTACTTTTAAGGTAGTGCTTTGTGCACCATAACCTAAGTAAAGGTTTGTAGAAACCCCACCGGTATAGGTATTTGTAGTTGGAATAGAAGCAATGGTACATGAAGGAATTTCTCCTACAACTGTAACAACTGCATTACAACTAGAAACATTTCCATGAATATCAGTAATAGTTAAAGTAACCGAATTGGCACCGATATTATTACAGTTGAATGAACCATTCGAAATAACGATAGTCGCGATTCCACAATTGTCTGTGCTATTATCATTGATGTCAGCCGCTGTAATAGAAGCAGCACCATTCACCAGTGTAACTGTAACAGGCTTACATTTTGTAATCGGTTTCTCATTATCTGAAACTGTTACTGATTGTGTAGCTGTTTGTGAATTACCATATATATCGGTTACAGTCCAAGTTACAGTTGTTGTACCAACAGGATAAACTGCTAATGCATTATTGATAAAAGACGCAACTCCACAATTATCGCCTGTTACTGGAGTACCAAGAGCAACAACAGCACCACAAATGCCAGCATCATTATTAACTGAAATGCTTGCAGGTGCAGTAATGGTTGGTTTTTCATTATCAAAAACAGTTACTGTTTGTGTAGCAGTTTGTGTATTACCATATAAATCGGTAACTGTCCATATTACGGTTGTTGTTCCAACTTGGAATACACTAGGTGCATTATTGGTTGTGTTTGCAACTGCACAATTATCACCTGTTACTGGAGTACCAAGAGCAACAACAGCACCACAAATGCCTGCATCGTTATTAACTGAAACATTTGCAGGAGCTGAAATAGTTGGCTTTTCATTATCAGTAACTTTTATGTTAAAGCTACCAATTGTAGTATTTCCCGAAAGGTCTTTTGCAGTAACTGTTACTACTGTGGTACCAACTGGGAATACGGAACCTGATGCCGAACTATAAGTTATAGCAACCGAACTACAATTGTCCGTAGCCATTGCAAGGAAAGTAACAGACGCACCACAAACACCCGCATCATTGGTTACTGCAATATTTGAAGGTGTAGAGAGAGTTGGAACTTTAGTGTCTTTTACTGTAACAATCTGTGAAACAGAAGCTCCATTTCCACAAGCATCGTTAGTTACCCATGTTCTTGTTAGAATATAATCGTTTGGAGAGGAACCATTCGTTCTTACTTCAGTATATGTAAGAGAAGGAGCCTGATCACAATTATCAGAAGCCGTTAAGATTGGTGCTGCAGGTATTGCATCACACTCTGCAGTAATAGCAGCAACAGGTATTGCACTGAATACAGGTGCTTTATTGTCAATTACTGTTATTACCTGTACTTTGTTAGCAGTAAGTCCTGATGGATCTGTTGTTGACCATGTTCTATTAATCTGGTAATTGCCAGGACAATTCCCAGGTATGATTGTTTGTGTTAAAGTAACAGGTGTTGATACACTACAATTATCGGTTCCTGTAACATTAGGAAAAGCCGGAACTGCATCACAAGAAACAGTAGCATTGGCAGGTACACCTACCAAAACAGGATATTGTATATCAAAGACAGTTATAGTAAATGAACAATCAGTCCAATTGCCTCTTTCATCTGTAGCTCTCCATGTTATTTGTGTATTTCCAATTGGGAACAAAGAACCGGAAGGTAAGCCAGCAGTTTGTGTAACTACAATCTGACCGGCACCCAATTGCGTTCCATCTACCCATTTCCAGCCACCAAAATTCTGAGAAGAATTTCCTGGCTCTACATAACCAGGATCACTATGATCTTGGAAACCACCTACCCATGTACTTCCACCATAAGGAGCTAAGAACTGATCTTCCGCAAAAGTATTGATGGAAGCTAGGTCTGCTCCAACAGATAAGGCTGCAGCACGTGCACCTGTCCAGTTATTGGTGCCCGTAGAAATGAAATAAGTATGACCTCCAAAAGTACCAATCAAATTATAGCCTACAATCGGTGTTGTATTGATGCTGTTGATTTCAATGATATATCGCAATCCACCAATATTTGGCAGATCGTTCCAAGTTCCATTGGTGTATAATTGCAGATAATCTTCTCCACCTGCATTGTTAGGTTCACCACCATTGAAGAAATTAAAGGCTCCGCCAGTACAATTATCTGTGGCAATTGGTTTTGCAAAAGTTACTATTGCGCCGCAGGCATTTGGATTGTTGTTGACAACAATATTAGCTTGACAGTTGATAGTAGGTGGGGTATTATCATTAACAGTTACTGTTGTTGTACAACTGCTACTTGCTCCTTTAGAATCTGTAACAGTAAAAGTTACATTGGTTGTTCCTTTCGCATAAGGACCGGCAGGTGAAACACTGAATGTTAATACATCACCATCAGCATCTGTTGAACCACCGTCGAAAGCAGCAGCTAAAGCAGTTGCGTCACAATTGGCTCCTGCAGATAAATTAATTGCCTTACAAACAGCAACAGGTGCACGATTACAAACAGAATTAGGATCTGTTACTGAAACTTGCGCTGTACAAGTACTTGTAAGTCCCCTTGAATCGGTTACCAACAATACTACCGCAAAGGTTTGACCTGCATCTGCACAAGTAAAGCTTGTTCTGCCAGATGAAATAGAAACCGTAACTGGCCCACAATTATCAAAACTTCCGTTATTAATATTGGCTGTAGTTATTGAGCCATTACCTTGGGCATTAATTACTACCGTTGCATTTTTACATAGGGCAGTTGGAGGTTGGTTATCAACAACTGTAACAGTAAAACTACAATCAACAAAATTATTTGAGCCATCAGTTATTCTAAAAATATTGTTGGTAACACCTTTAGGAAATGCTGCACCACTTGGTAAACCACTAATTTGTTGAATAGAAGCTACACCACAATTGTCGCTGAAAGTTGGTAATGCATAGCTAACAATTGCACTGCATAATCCTTGATCTGTGCTAACAGATTGACTTGATGGGCAGTTAATAATAACAGGATTTACATTATCAATTACACTAACTGTTACATTAAAAGTTAATTGTCCGGAATTATTATTTGCATCCGAAGAATATGCAGTAACGCTGGTAGTTCCAACTGGGAAGAATGATCCGGGAGGAATACTAAAAGTAACAGTAGGATTAGGTGTACAGTTATCTAAAGCAGTAGCCGAAAAATTTACATTAGCTCCCAAAGCACCACAAGCAACAGTTGTACTTGTATTACTTGGGGTGATAGTTGGTGGTGCATTATCATTAAAGGTTGCCGCAATTGTTTGTGGCCAGATTTGGGGCTCTGATTCAACAAGTACTGCAGTTAACCCACCGTTTAAGACAATACTTACCGGTACACCACAAGCTGCTGGTGCAAAATCGTAATAAGCCCAGTTGTTATAAGCATTTGCGCCCGAACTTGTTGCCAGTATTTGAATATTGCTCCCGGCACCTGGCAGATTATTCCATGCATAACCATTAAAAGCACCTGTAGGGTTTACGTTTTGTGTAATCGTTGTATTACCGTAAGTAGTTGTAATACTCATACCATTACCAACCAAACTTGACGTAGTTTGTGCACCATGCCAATGTTCAATATACACTCTTAAAAAGCCATTAGGCAGAACAGTATAGCCAACTTGTACGGCATGTGCAGACGCTCTAAAGGAGCTAAAACTAAGAAGCACTATTCCTATCAGGATTAATACTTTTCGTTTAACAAGTGCACCTAAGCACTTTTTGAGTAGTAGATTTGGTAACATAAGCATTCTTTTAAGTTATTGTCTTGAAATGGTTAAAATAGTTGTTTGATTAAAATATCGGAAGGATTGAAATGATTGGGAAGAATAATTTTTAATTCCTTTTCGCTAACATTATCACAGGATGCTTTGTGAAACACTTTCTGTTTAGCGAAGAAGTTCTTAGTTATTGCTAATTGTTGTTCATCAGCAACATTTCTAATTTCAAGTGTAAATTTAATTTCCTGATCAGATGCGCCATCATTATATATCATCAAATTGATTTGATTGACTCCGTTACACTTTACTATTGCATAGAATATTTCAACGTTATTTTTAGAGTCTGGAAATATTTGCCATTTTTTATATACAGTTTCTGCAGTTATTGCTGATGGCTGTGAATAGGATACATTAGCAAAAAAACCTATCATAACAATAAAAATCCCTTTTAACATAGAGTACTTTTAATTTTATTAAACACTAATCATCATTTGCCTATAAAAATAGAATTCAGCTAAAATTAATTACAGGTTCAGAATTTTTGCTTTTAAAAAATTTACGTTTTTAGTTGTTTTAATTTTTATGCTTTTATAAAATAAAAAATCACCTATAAAATAAAAAATCACCGGTCCATCTTGCTGAATATATACTCAGCTTGCGGGCGGTGTAAATTTGTTATATCCACTAAATGAAATGAGGGGGAAGATAAAAACCAATGATGACCTGTTGTATATAAACAACAAATTGATGCATTCAAATGACCAAATATCTGGTACCCTTGTAGCATGTAGTTTTGGAATTTTAGATTTACGCAATTTACAACAACAATAAATCTAATTGTTTATGTAAATATTGAATGAATGTATAGATTAAAAATGGAATTAAAAATACCCTAAAATAAAAAGGGAAATTTTCTGCCCACAACTACATTTTTTTGTAGTGAATCAACTAGCCAATTCCTTCATTTTGACTACATGCATGTTTTAAAGGCAATAAGCAAGAAGTATAAAAAAGGCGCTATTAAAAAAAAAATTAAATAAACATTAAAATGAAATTAGACCTACTATTTAGCCAAAAAGTCGCTCAGATTTTTTGTATTCGAATGATTTAATTGCCTGTACTTAGTTGAAAATAACTGAATATCTAATAATTTTTATTGATGATCATTGATGATTTTGTATCAAAAAGGCTATCAAAGCTAGTTTTCTAATTAACCTTAGTGATAGTAGTTCTTTTACCAATACCATTCTCATTAAAAGCTTCTATCTGAAAATAATAGGGTTTGTCTTTCTCCATGGCTGAAAAATAATATTCATTGGTACCATAAACCATCATACTGGTATACATTTTATCCGGAGCCGTTCCTGTATAGATGGTATAGCCCGTAGCTGCAGGTATTGGTTGCCATTTAAGCCAACTATTCCTGCGCTCTGTTTCGCCGCGTAACACAATAAAATGTGGCACTTCACCGGGTACTTTACCCGTACCATTTCCAAATACCCGCAACCCGCTGATGGCAAATTTTCCTGTAGGCATATGGATATTTTCCAGCTTAAGGTAGCGGGCATTTACCGGTTTGGGCAATTCTATATATTCATGGGGAATATCTGTTTTATTGGATGCTTTGTCTACTAATATTTTCCAGTTTATCCCGTCGTTTGAGCTGTATAGTTTGTATTGATGGTAATTGTCTGTTTGTTTTCCCATCAAATTTGCATCCTGATCTGCATAATTAATTTGCACGGCTTTAATGGTTGCATCAGCTCCTAAATCTGTTTGTAACCACTCTCCTTTTTTGGCGGTAGCGGCACTCCAATAGGTTTTAATGTCTTCATCAACAGATAAATTAGCAGAAAAAGCTCCTAAAGTAGAGGATACTTTTACCGGCTTCTGGTAATTCAATAACATCCAACCCGTAAACTGTGAAATAGCATGCTTTGCATTGGCATTAGGTAAATAATGCGGATAATCACCAAAAGCTGTATTCGCAGTAAGAATACCATCCTTATCAAAGTCTGCAGGCCAAATACCAATTCTTCTTTCAAAATTATTCTTAGTGCCAATAACAATGGTTGATACATGCCACCATTGTTTGTATGTGTCCTGGTAAGTAGCTCCATGACCTGCACCTTTGGCAAAACCGCCAGGTTTGTAAGAAAACGGGTTGTGTGATTGGTAAGTGAAAGGACCCAAAGGTTTGTCGGCTATATATACGCCATCGCCATATCCACTAAACTCTGTTCCGGGCGCACCATATTGTAAATAATATTTTCCCTTGAATTTATTTACCCAGGCCCCTTCCATAAAGGGTTTGAGAAAGGTATTGTCGTTATGTTCCCCAAACCTTTCCCAGCCATGTATATCATCATGCAGTCGGATCATTTCTTTTTTCTCGCCAATGGGTTGCAATGTTTTGCGGTCGATCTCCTGTCCATACAAAGGATAAAAATTACTGGAACCCCAATACAGGTAGACCCTTTTATCATCATCTACCAAAAAACCTGGGTCCCATGCGCCGGCCTGAAAAGAATCCACCGCTTCCTTCCATTCATCTTTTTGTGGATTAGTACTCATCCATAAAGGAAAGTTTTTTTCGTGCGTAGAACCGATCACCAATAAAGTATCTCCTAATACCAAAGTGGCAGGCGCACACAATTCATCATATACTTTATGCCAGGGCTTTAAAAATTTACGCGAAACAAAATTCCATTTCAGCATATCTGAACTCCACCAATAACCCCATTGGTTGGTGGAGAATAAATAATAATTCCCTTTAAACAATGTGATCACAGGATCCGCTGTAGCTCTGTGTTTGCCCTGTTCAGTAAAATTAGGAATAGGACAAAATCCATAATCGATATTAATCGGATTACAATAGGTTTTCTGCTGAGCCTCGGATGAATAGGTTATTGCCAATAATAGGACAAAGCAAAAAGCGAGATGTAATTTCATGTTATTAGTTATTTTCTCTACTAAACACTGTTTCTCATTTTTCTTTACTGTTGGATCAAGTTGTTACCAACCGCAGAGAAAAGAGAGCGGGGAGTTTTCGCAGAGGGGTTTTATTTTAAGGGACTTAAGCTGGTTGTTTCTTTGGTTACTTTTTTGATTTTATCTTTCGAGTAATAAGCCGGAAAATATTGATCATTGGCCCAGAGAGAAAAGAGATTACCGTAATATTCGCTATTAGGATTTCCTGACTGTCCCGGTGTATTGATCATTACTGCCTTATCCCAATCGCCTGTATCTACTATCAAGCGGAAGCTGGCTCCACTTAACTGGTTATCCAGGCCGCCATTTGCTCCGGGTGTATGACCATTTCCACCCCTTGGCAATGGCCCGAGGTTTAATTTCTTTTTCAATGCTGCATTTAACACATTGTTTAGTGGATGGGTGATCAGCACATGTTTGTTTTTCTCCTGACCATATTGCCATTGAGCCAGATTAGGACCTAATTTATTTTTTAATTCATTTACCGCATTACTAAATGTTTCTTTTAAAAATACGTTTCTTCCTGTAATCACATCTTTGCCAAATTTAGAATCTGGTTTTTGTAACCACCCAATCAGTTTGGAAAGCTGCAAGTTGATCAATCCTTTTAATTCGTCTGGCACAAAACGCTTATTGGCCAATAACATTAATTGTCTTTCCCACATGGCATAAATTGCTGCGGGAATACTTGTTTTTTCTAACCGATAATCCCAGCCCTGCAATTTTGCTTTAGCATCTGCTGCTAAGCCTTCTTCTATTTTTACTGTCATTAGCATTGGTACCAATGATCTGGCTGGCAATGAGAGATAATCTGTTTGGAGAGACTGCATTTTTTCAATTGTCATCTGATTATCCGCAGCGAGTACTTCATTTACACGGTTACCACGAAAGGGATCTGCCCAGGTATACCCAACAGCATCCCAATGTGCATAATCTTCAGGCGTTACGTTTTGATTGGCGGTAGCAAAGAATCCCTTTGTGGGGTTTAGCAAATGCGGTCTTTCTTTGATGGGTAAAAAACCAGCCCACTCATATCGGCCGTCTCCGGGTACCGGAACTAATCCGCTGTAATTTTTTCGCATCGGAATGATACCCACTGCCTGCCATCCAATATTGCCTTTGGTATCGGCCCAAATCATATTCTCACCTGGAATATGGCTATACTTGCAGGCTTCCCTAAACTCTTCCCAGGTTTTGGCCTGGTCTATCCGAAGCGATGCCATATAAGGTGCACCACCCGTTTCCAGCCAGGCACATCTAACTGCGTATGCTTTATGGTTAACAGAATCTATAAAAGTTACTGGCCCATGTTGTGTATATCGAAGGGCAACATTTATTGTTGCTGCATTTTTTATTTTGATGCTTTCGCTAACCTCTTTCATATTTACCCACTTACCCTTATACCAGTATTGCAAAAGATTTTTGGGATTAAGATCATATACATAGAGGTCTTCCCCATCTGTTTCATAAATGGTTAATCCCCAGGCACCTTTTTCATTATGACCGATTGACACCCCAGGTATCACGGGTTCTCCACCACCAATTACATTCCAGCCCGGAGCAACCAGGTGTACCATATAACGCAAAGAAGGAACTGCGATCTTGCGGTGCGGATCATTGGCCAGCATGGCATGACCACTTGCCGTTCTTTTGCCGCTTACTATCCAGTTATTACTTCCTTCCATTCCATGTTCAACAGGTTCTTCTGCAAAAAATGGTTTGGTTTTGTTGAGAATTTGCAAAGCAGCACCTTGATCTTCTGAAGTCTTAGAAATATCTCCTTCCTCAAAAGCAATGTCTTTTCTGTATGCAGCATATAGTTCCAGAATGTTTTGTGAGAGTAATTTGGTATTGATGGCTGTATCTAATTTTAGCAAAGGTTCTTTTGGATGGTACCAGGCAATTTCCTTTACACTTGCTTCACCCATTTTCGCAACGGCCCTGCCAATATTCAGTTCCTCCGTTATATTACCTAATAGCCCCTGATGCCGCGAGATAACTACGTCTGTTGTCCATTTACCTGGTTTGATATTTAATAAACCAAATTCAATTGGCAATAACTCAGGGTATTTGTTTGCTTCATCTATGTAAGCATTTACACCAGCAGTATATGCTTTGAAAATAGATTCTCCCTGTGGATGATAATGGTTAAGTTCCTTTTTCATGTCACCACGGAATTTGAATAAGCGGGTTCCGATATCCCGTTTTAATTCGCGTTCCCCTAAAATTTCTGCAACTGTTCCTGTAGCCTGCCGGCGCCAAACTTCAAACTGGAACAACCTGTCTTTAGCAGCACAATAACCCTGGGCAAAAAAAAGATCCTGCTGGTTGCTGGCATAAAT
>CALRUV010000122.1:0-10657 GCA_943371455.1 Chitinophaga pinensis
GGAGCCTCATGATATGGAAGCTTTTAGTATACAGATCGATCAATGCCTGCGACGAAAAAATGTTTATTATGATGATTTGATCGGTGGCAACATTTTAATGCCTTTGCGTATTCGAAAAGTGCGTAAGAATGGATTTATTGATTATATGAAATCAGAAGGTAAATTGGGAGGACAGAACAAGGTTCCCAGACTGAGTAATGATAGGGTTATTGCAGATAAACTTGCTGCATTCCTAAACTAAATTTACCATAAGCTGAGCATTCACCTAAGATTAGGTGATTGTTGCTAATGGGAAAAACGTAAATTGTATGCATACATTCTTTAAACAATATCCATGAGTCAGAAACGCATCGCCATATTTGGTTCAACAGGGTCTATCGGTACACAGGCACTGGATGTGATTGCCGCTAATCCTGATCTTTTTACTGCAGAGATATTAACTGCACAAACCAATGATGAATTACTGATCAAACAAGCATTACAATTCAATCCCAATGTAGTGGTGATTGGTGATGAAAGAAAATACAACGATGTTAAGGAAGCGCTGAAAGACACTACTGTTAAGGTTTTTGGGGGAGAAGATGCGATAGAAGAAGCCGCATCCATAGATTGTTATGATATGATGCTTGCTGCAATTGTAGGGTATGCAGGTTTAAAACCTACATTGAGGGCCATTGAATTGGGAAAGGCAATTGCTTTGGCCAATAAAGAAACACTGGTTGTTGCAGGGGATATCATCATGCAGAAAGCTGCTGAAAAAAGAATTCCGGTGATTCCTGTAGATAGTGAGCATTCCGCTATTTTTCAATGTCTGGTAGGTGAAGGAAGAAATAAAATTGAAAAAATAATCTTAACAGCCAGTGGTGGCCCATTCTTGGGCAAGAAACCGAATTTTCTGGTGAATGTGAAAAAAGACCATGCATTGCAACATCCTAACTGGACCATGGGTGCTAAAATAACCATCGATTCTGCAACGCTTATGAACAAAGGTTTGGAAATGATTGAAGCCAAATGGTTATTTAATTTAACGTATGACCAAATACAGGTAATGGTGCATCCCCAAAGTATCATTCATAGCATGGTTCAGTTTGAGGATGGCAGCATCAAGGCACAAATGGGCCTGCCGGATATGAAATTACCCATACAATATGCTATGGCATTTCCCAACCGCATAGCCAATGAATTTCCACGGTACGATTTTAAAAAACCGGGAACGCTCAGTTTTGAAGAGCCGGATATCAAGACCTTCCGGAACCTGGCATTGGCTATGGAAGCCATGAGACTGGGTGGAAATACGCCTTGTATACTCAATGCTGCCAATGAAATTGCCGTATATGCCTTCCTGAAAAACAGAATAGGTTTTCTGGATATGACGGAAGTGGTGGAACAAACCATGCAAAAGATTTCCTTTATCGCAAAGCCTACTTTAGAAGAGTATTTTGAAACCGATGGCGAGGCACGTAACTTCGCGGCTTCCCTGATACATATGTAATCAGCTAAAAAAATTATCAGAAACAATCAATCAATCCCCATAGGGTCATATGAGTATAACATTATTAGCAATCGATTGGGTAAGTGTAGGTGTTAAAACCGGGCAATTCATTTTGTCTTTTTCCATTTTAGTAGTGCTACATGAGCTAGGGCATTTTATACCTGCCCGTTTATTTAAATGTAGGGTTGAAAAATTTTACCTTTTCTTCAATCCATGGTTTAGTTTATGGAAAACAAAAAAGGGTGAAACAGAATATGGTATTGGCTGGGTGCCTTTTGGCGGCTTTGTAAAGATCGCGGGTATGATTGATGAGAGTATGGACAAAGAGCAGATGAAACTGCCTCCACAACCCTGGGAATTTCGTGCAAAGCCAGCCTGGCAGAGACTGATCATCATGATTGGTGGCGTGGTGGTAAATATTTTACTCGCGATTGTTATTTTTATTGGCATCACCTGGGTATGGGGAGAGGAGAACCTGCCGGTAAAAAACATGAAATATGGTGTGTACACCGATTCATTGGCTAAAACCATGGGTATTAAAGATGGCGACAATATTGTAGGCATTGATGGTCGCACTATTGAAAATTTTGGCACGCTGGAATCAGAGATCGTATTGAATGATGCCCAAAAAATCCAGGTATTGCGCGATGGACAAACCCTTGATCTGGTGCTGCCAGAGGGTACCATTCAGAAAATTGTACGGAATAAAAAATTCGGTGGACTAGTTTTTCCACGTTACCCGGTGATTGTAGATTCTGTTTCAAAAACAGCAGATTTTAGAAAGGATCAATTGCAGAATGGAGATCGGTTAATCAGCATTAATAACCAACCCTTCGAATTTTACCACGAATTCGACAAACTGAAAAAGAACTATGTAGATTCTGTTGTTGAACTGAAAGTGATCAGAGGTAATGATACAGTGGTTGTAAGTGTTTTAGAAAACAGTAAGGGTTCTATTGGGTTCTTCGCTAAAAGTCCTTTGGAATTATTTGGCACTGTTACAGTTAAATATTCTTTTCTCGAATCAATTCCCATCGGTTTTACCCATTGTTGGGAAACTCTTGATAGGTACATTACCGGGCTGAAACAATTGTTTACAGGAAAAGTAGCAGCCAGTGATTCTTTGGGTAGTGTGATCAGTATTGGCAATACATTTCCAGGTGTTTGGGATTGGGAAAGGTTCTGGACATTAACCGGTATCTTTTCCATTATTCTTGCTTTCATGAATATATTACCTATTCCGGCATTGGATGGTGGTCATGCACTGTTTACCATCTTTGAAATGATCACCGGCCGCAAACCCGGCGATAAGTTCATGGAATATGCTCAGATGGTAGGGATGATACTTTTATTAGGCTTAATGGTATATGCTTTGGGACTTGATTTTTGGAGATTATTTAAATAGTTTGGGGTTTGGAGTTTGGGGTTTGGTGTTAGGTATTTATACGCTGTTTTTGCTTTTTGTTGTTTGATAGCTTTGACTTCAAAAAGTAAATATGGCTACAATTACAAAATTGGAAGAACTTGAAGTGTGGCAGCTTTTGAGGTTATTTGCAAAAGCAATTTTTTAGAACTTGAAAGGGATGTTTATAAGTTTGAGTTTGGATTGAAAACAAAATTGAAGAATGCGTCGGGTTCTATAATGGATAATATTGCAGAAGGTTTTGGAAGGGGTAGTAAGAATGAATTTGTAAATCACCTAACTATTGCTAAAGGTTCTTCGGAAGAAGTTAAATCTCAACTTTTCAGGTGCTTGGATTGTGCTTTTTTGGATGAACAACGACACAGAAGTCTTATTGAACAAAATGAATTATTGACAAGGAAAATCGGTGCATTCATTCATTATTTGAATAATGTGCAAACAAAGGGACAGAAATTTAAAGATCGTAAATAGGGGCAAGAAGTTTGTGTAAAGAGTTTTTTTAAAACTCCAAACCCCAAACTCCAAACCCCAAACCGTTCCACTGGGGTCGTATTGGTTTTGACAGCATAGGTCAC
This sequence comes from Chitinophaga pinensis, assembly GCA_943371455.1. Classification (GTDB taxonomy): domain Bacteria; phylum Bacteroidota; class Bacteroidia; order Chitinophagales; family Chitinophagaceae; genus Sediminibacterium; species Sediminibacterium pinensis_J. The sequence continues at coordinate 3,491 of CALRUV010000122.1, forward strand.
GGTTGGTGTAAGCATGCAGTGCGTTGTGTAATTAGCACTTTAATCTGAATATTCAAACTTCAAATGGCAATACTCAGTATGCCATGGCTGCTTAATCAGTGATTAAGTAACCATTTGGGCCGCGGCTAAGGTTCGCCTGTTACCTCTTGCCCCCGCCGACTTAAAACAAAAGAGGATGCTGCGATCAAAGGCTGTGATGATCGCTTAAGACCATTCAGCTAAGTGTTGGGTTGGTTTGTTCGTTTCCTGCCCCGTGCCGACAACTAATAATGAAATAAGCATGTAGAAAGCCAATGGTAGCGATGTTTGGACAGGGGTTCGACTCCCCTCGACTCCACTTGTCCGTTGAAGCCGAAAGGCGAAGGTGGGCTGAACGCCTTGTGAACGGATTGTTTGCAAGGCGTTTTTGTTTAGTTTGCCTTCTTAATGCGTACTTCTTTACTTCGTTTTGAAATCCCATTTTTTTTGTAATTTTGCTGCAAAATGTTACCCGATGATACCCGAAAGAGAATTGAAAATATCACTGCAGGAATTATCATTGAAGGGATACCGGATACTTGCACAACAATCAGAAATCTCCTATCAGCAGGCTTTGCAACAAGTACAACGGTTAAAACTGACTTCGAAAGTAAATCAATCATCAAAAAAGAGCAGGCCCAACTGCTAGAAAATTACAGCTACCAAAATAATTTATGGGTTACAGATTTTCCAAGTGAAGATAGATTCTTAACAAGGGGAGGGGAGGCTCGTGTTTATCTTGATAGAGACGGAAAGAATGTAATCAAAATAAACGATGCTGTTTACTATGCTACATGGTTGGAATTTTTTAATAGCATTCTATTACATAACCTTATTTTCTCAAATACCTCTTATACATTAGTCGGATTTATAAAGGAAGAAGAAGTATTATATGCGGTAATGAAGCAGGCATTTATTACTTCAGATGGCCAAGCTGAGTTAGACAATATAAAGAAACTACTATCCTATAATGGATTTGAAAACACTCGCAGAAATGATTATTTCAATAAGGAATTGGGTTTGATTTTGGAAGATATGCATGACGAAAATGTACTCGTTCGTTGTGCAACTTTATTTTTTATTGATACTGTTTTTTACACCGTTACCAGTATTTAGTGAGTTCTAATTGGGTAGCATTAAATGTTTGATGGTTTGTTCATGTCCTGCGGAATGCCTACAACTAATCATGAAATAAGCATGTAGAAAGCCAATGGTAGCGATGTTTGGACAGGGGTTCGACTCCCCTCGACTCCACAAATGAACAGATGAATAACGAACAAGGAACGGATGAATGTCTAAGTGTCATCCTTCGTTATTCATCGGTTCTTTGTTCATCTGTTCGTTATTCCTTTTTATAAATTGTAACCGGACTCAAATTGCTACTTCTCAAACTTACCCAACTCCGCATCCCAATTATACTTTCTAAACTTTATCCCATAACCACTAAAGTCACGCTGATATACTTTCTCCATCAATGTCAGAATTCCCTTAAACCTACCAAAATCGCCCTTAAACCACGATAAAATTTTACTGGTAGTAATCACCTGCTTCTGCTCATCAATTTCTGACTCTGCTTTTATAAAAGTAACAGTAGCCATATCTAATTGCTGATCAATTTTATCATATCTATAAAATGCAATAGGCGGACAGCTTTTGGCTCCGCAGTTCAACGCAAAATGTATTCGATAATCAATTGTATCTACAGCCAAGGCTTTGATGGTTTTCCGGGGCATAAACTGAGGCAGATACCCCATACTCCACTTCCAACGATATTTCCGAAGAATGCCATGTTCAATATCATTTAAGCTAAAAGTTAACCCAGCCACAGGAATCAATTTCTCCGTAAAAATACCAGGCTTTGTTTTTTTAAATCGAATCGCCAATATTTGATACCATGCATTGTATACATTCAACCAAAAGGTCTTTTTCGCCCCATCATTGCTAAGACAAAGGAAAAGTTGCGTATAAGTTAAGTTAGCCAATATTTGTTCAACTGCGTCAGTATCCGCCTCTAACTTAACCTTGTACAACAATTCTTCAGACAGTTTCAAAATTGAATCAGCTATAGGGTTGATTAATGCCGATGCATGAAGCGGAGATGACATGATTTTTTTAACAGGCTTAGCACCATAACACCAAAAAGCAATTAAACAGAGTAAGGCAAGTAAAACAAACAGGAGTTTCACAATTTTATTTTTTTGAAGTTCGGTATTATTATTGAAATAGTTGATGGAGCGTAAAAAGTTAAAGAATATTCTTTAGCAATTTTCGAAATGGCGAAAAAAAACTAACTATAGAAGAAATACACGACAAACTTTATACCGCCTTTATTTTATGTTTTTTTACCTACTTGTTTGAAGGTACACGAGCGTATTACATTTCCGACTGTTCGATATCCATCTCATTCACCGAAAAAAAAGACCCATTCAGCTAACTGTTCTATTAAAATGTATCGTTGTCCATCCGCTTATCATTATTAAGCATACTGGGTTAAACTACAGAAAACATTCACTGTCTATTGATGGTAGGAAATAAAACAAATAACAAAAATAATTCAACCCACTAAAATTAATCAACATGAAAAAGTTCTTAATCGCCAGTTTGATACTTGTATCCTTTGTATCAACTGCCATTGCATCGGACAATGAAAAAGTAAGTAGAAAAGCTATCATAAACTTGGAAGCCAATTATGCAGCTGCGGAAAATGTTTTATGGACTGTAACGGAGAACTACCTAAAGGCAGGTTTTACAATTGACAATGAAAAAATCGATGTTTTTTATGATGGGAATGGAGATTTGATAGGAAGCTCTAAAATGATGGATTTTGATAAATTGCCAAAAGAAGCTATTACGTACCTTACTACAGGATACCAATTTCCAGATTATCAATTGATCGAATGTATTGAGTTTACAGACGCTGATAATATGCAGAGCTATTTTGTTTCTTTTGATATTAATGGCGAAATCATTGTCCTTTCAATCTCAGCTACTGGAACAGTTTCAGAGAATTAAGTTTTCTAAAAAAGCGACACTGCTATTACGATATTAATCCTGTTGTTCCCAGTTAGTTCAAAAGAGGTAATCATAAAAAGTGATACCTCTTTTTTTTAATTTTACACAATTGACAGTTTATTCATGCATGTTTAATAATATAGATTTTACATCATTATACCAAGGTTCCCAGGGAATAAAATGTGGTGCCCCTTTTAATAGGGTAACATTTACTGATTTTGCATTCACCAACTTTTTTTGGGCATAAGCTGCATTGCCAACAGGTACGAATGTGTCTTTATCTCCATGGATGATCCAAACTTTACAAACGATTTTAGAAAACTGATCTGCAAGCATAATTAAATCTTTTTTTAAATACCAGATCTCTGTATTACTTGGCCTAAATGCACCAGGTAATAAATATTGAAAGGGCGTGTTGTATAAAAATCCTCTCCATTTTTCAGCAGGTTCTTCATTAGGATCTACAGATGCTGCTAAAAGTACCATTCCATTAAATTTACCAGGATGATCAGCCACCATTTGAACTGCCAAAGGCCCCCCTAATGAATGACCAATAATGTATAATGGTTTTCCATTTTTTTCTATATCAATTAATGGACTAATGATTAATGATTGTTCCGTTAAATTTTTTGCGTCTCCAAATTGACTAAATCCAAAACCTGGCCGATCAACTGAAATAATTCTGTACTTTAATAATAGGGCAGGGTCTGCTAAATATTGCTTGTAGGCATCCCAACTTCCAGGCGAACCGTGAACAAAAAAAAGTGTAGGTAAGCTGTCATTCCCGATCATTACATAATGTAATTTGAAATTATTTACTACAATTGTCTTTGTTTTTAAGGATAGACCTTTTTTAGTAAAATCTTTTTTTGCCTTATTATCTGAAATACGCATTTTCAAACAGCTTTGTGCAAGAAATACCCAAAGAATCAGAATAGCTATAATTATAAAAGGGATTTTCATATGCGTAAATATCTTGAAATTTCGCCTAGACTACTGCAATTTAATTTAAGTTAATCATGAAATAATCATGAAGAAAGCTTTTAGGAGCGTTGTTTATAAAAGGGCTAGACTCCCCTCGACTCCATAAATGAACAGATGAATAACAAACAAGGACCAGATAGATGTAGAAGGAACCTCCTTCCTTATTCATCGGTTCTTTGTTCATCTGTTCGATATTCCCTTTCCTCTTAATACTTTTCAGGTAGTGGACGATCAGTAACACTGTATATTACATCACAATGCATTACCCTAGCTCATTACAGGAAATACAACATGGTTTTTCCTTATACATGCCCGATCCTCAAAAGGTAAAACGAATCTATGAACAGTTGATTGTAAAAGATCCTATGACACCCTTCCCTTACTGGGCGCAAATCTGGCCATCCGCCATTGCATTAACATCCTATTTGGAAAATGATAAACATTGGATATTAGACAAAAGAATTGTTGAAATTGGCGCTGGTATTGGTCTGCCCTCTTTTACAATGGCCCAATATGCGGCAGAAATGATTATCAGCGATCATGCCCCAGAGGCGGTGGAACTGATGGAAAAAAATATTGACTATTTACAACTGAAACAAGTAAAAGCAGTATGCCTAGACTGGAACGCATTGCCGGATGAAATGCAAGTTGATACCTTGTTATTAAGCGATATAAATTATGCGCCAGATCAGTTTGAGGCAGTACTGTTCATGTTACGTAAGTTCTTAGCCCTGGGTACTACTATCATCCTTGCTACACCACAAAGAATTACGGTTACACCCTTTGCTGAAGCTATTCAGCCATATATTAAAATGTCAATATTGAAAACAGTTCCGCACCTGATGCAAACAGTAGAGATACGAATTGTGGTTTTGCAAAATGTATAAAAAAGTTATACGCGTGAAAGTTTATAAGGATACACTTTACCGGCATTCCATTGTGGCACATATAAATTATCTTCATCGTCTATACACACATCATGACAATGTTTAAAAATAGGCTGCTCTTGCTTAATGATCTGTAATTCGCCATTTAGGTATTGCGGTTCAGTGCCGCCGGGGTTAGAGACAACCTGGTTCTCTTTGTTGAGAATGGTTACAAAACCAGAATTTAGCGTTAAGTAATTGTGTTTAAGCGCTGAATAACACACACCCGAATACAACATATCTCCCTTTATTACAGCTCTACTAAGATAAGCACCAGGCGTATAAATTGATTCAATGTATTTTCCATCTAATGAAAAACGTTTGAAGCAGTTCTTCATTCTCTCTGTACAAAGAAGGGTTGGATTTTGGGGATTACGAATATCGAGGGTTATACCATGTGCCTGTTTGAATTTGTCTTCCTGTATGGCACTGTCCCCGCCAAATTTTCTAACAAATTCACCTTTGGCTGTATACTGCAAAATAAACTGACTGCCATAGCCATCGGCAATATAGATGGAACCATCAGGTCCTATGCAGGTTTCAGTTGGCTTAAACTTATCACAGTCCTGGTATTGGTTAATTGATTTGGGGTGTTTGATGGTAAGGAGGATTTGACCTTTTAAAGTTGTTTTATACACTTCACCCAGTGTATAATCGGTAATGTATAAAAACTCTTCACCGTTTTCATCATGCAGTGTTAGGCCATGCGCACCTGGTAATTTTAATGTCCAGTTTTCGAGTAATTTACCCGATTTATCATAGATCAACACATTATTTGCCGGTTCATTGGTTAGAAGGATAAGTCGATGTTTTCGGTCCATCACCATTTCATGACAATCATTCACAGGAAATTTTGCTGCATCCAGTTTCCCCCAGTTTTTATTTACCCGATACTTATATTGCCCATGACCAATGATAGGGTCTTCTGACTGCTTTTGCGCTAAACTGTGCAATGGATTAGCTAGTAGTGCCCCACCTAATGTAATAGAGGTCTGATATAGAAAGCTTCTTCTTTTCATGAAAATAATTTAGGGTTTAACTGTTGTGTCATCACCATTATTGATTTCAATGCCTGGGAAATTTTTCCTGCATTCCGTTACCATTTGGTTTGTTACCAAACTATTCCAGCAGTATATTTTTTTCAGTTCCCCCATCTTACATAATTCCCTGAGTCCATTATCATCAATGTTAGTATTCATTATATTAATAAACTGCAGCTTTGGTAATTTTTTAAGTTCAGCGATAGATGCGCTGGTAATAGCAGAATAGGATAGAGTAAGTTTTAAAAGATTAGTGCACCTGGCAATTGTTTGCATTGCATCATCATTGATTTGTGTATTGGCCAAATTTAACCAGGCAATATTAGGGGCAATTCCTTCAATTTTTTTTAATTGTTCATTGGAGAGAGAAGGTAAACTGATAGCACTTAAATCTAAATAAGGACTTTCCTTGGCAATAGGATGTATTTCCCATGCGGTATTTTTGAACTTGGATAGTAAAATTGAATCTGCCTTTTTAATCAATGGCAGATCTAGTTTTGGGGCTTCAAGCTTTGAAGCGTTTGAGAAAAATGCAAGAAGGGTATCGTTCTTTTTTGCCGCCTGAATCGTTACATCTTTTGAAGCACCATTTTGCACCCACCAATACAATAAACTGATTTCTTCATTGTTAAGTTGTTTTTTACCCTTGGGTGGCATGCGTTTATCATCTTGTATATCTAATAAAATTCTTTTGATCAATTCACTATGTACAGGGTCTCCGGGATCAATGGATGGACCGGTTTTGCCGCCTTTCATCAGGGCTTCAAAGGTTTGCATGCGCAGATTGCCTTTTTTCTTTCCTGCATTATGACAGTTATAACATTTTACAGTCAATACGGGCGTAATCATTTTATCATACACCGTTCCTTTCGACGTATCCGTAACAGGTGCAAGTAAAAGATTGGTTGTTTTTTCGTCTTCCTGACTTTGCATATTGAATGAAAGAAAATCTGCGCCATGTGTAAGACTACCGCCATAATGACCCGTAAGAACCAAGGTCAGGAACATCATGCCAAATAAAAGATGAGAGATCAAACGATAATTTGCCATCTGCGGCACATATTGTTTCCAGATCCAAAGGGCTACAGAAATGATGCATAACAAAATTCCTGTCCATTTATGGGTGTCTAGTAAATCGGCATCATAATCACCTGAGTAAGAAAGTAACCAGCCAAATAATGCAGATA
>CALRUV010000123.1:0-10614 GCA_943371455.1 Chitinophaga pinensis
TGCACCCTGAACGAATCTATCCATCCATTAAATTGAGATGCTAACTTAGTTTCATCTGTACTACTCCATAATCCTCCACTTCCATGTAATACTACAACAGCAGGTACGGTTGTTGCTGAAGCAGGTATAAATAAAACCGATTTTAATGGACTGCCTGAGGTGGGATTAGTGATAGATACAGTTTGTAATAATTCCGGACTCTCTGCTGGTAATAAGGGAGGCGCAGGTGATACGGGTGTTGTAGTTCCGCCGGTTGAGGAATTTTTACCACAGGATATGCTTACCAGCGATAAACAGATAAATATTAAAATAGTTACCCCGCGATTTTTGTTTTTTACGCTATTGATAATTTGCATGTCAAAGCTGGTTTTCGATTATTATAAGGTGGCAAAAATAATCGGATGCTTAAGATTATAAATGGGTTTCTGACAGGCGATACTATTTTCTGATAAAAGGCAAATAGCAAAGCTTATTAAAAATTCCTATGTTCCTTTACCCAATCTTTGATATAAGTAGCAATATCTGTTGTAGCTGTACCGGGTGTAAAAAGTTTGCCTACTCCTGCTTGATTGAGCACCTGCATATCATCTTCCGGAATGATACCACCACCGGTAACCAATACATCATCCATTTTCTTCTCTTTCATCAAAGCCATTATTTTGGGGAATACTGTCATGTGCGCACCGCTTAATATGCTGATGCCTATAGCATCTACATCTTCCTGTAAGGCAGCATTAACGATCATTTCTGGCGTTTGTCTTAAACCCGTATAGATCACTTCCATACCGGCATCGCGTAATGCAGCTGCTATTATTTTGGCACCACGGTCATGGCCATCCAAACCACATTTCGCAACCAATACTCTAACAGGTCTATTCATGGAAATAAATTATCTTACAACATTAGTGTAAAAATAGTCATTTGATATAGGTTTACACAACAATAAGCAACGAAAACAGGATGCAATACAGAAAATTTGGACAAACAGACATGCAGGTGAGTGAAATAGGATTTGGTACCTGGGCAATAGGAGGAGCGGCCAATGTAGGTGGTGTAGCAATAGGGTGGGGCCCCTCAGATGATACTGTTTCTGTGGCAGCCATACATGCAGCACTCGATGCAGGCATTAATTTTTTTGATACGGCTGATTTTTATGGCCTCGGACATTCAGAATCCCTATTAGGCAAAACCATTGGCAATAACAAAGAGGTTTTGATTGCTTCTAAAGTAGGCCAAAAAATAGGTGATGATGGAAAGATCGCGATCGACTATTCCAAAGAGCATATCATACAATCATGCGAATTAAGTTTGCAAAGACTCAAACGTGATACGATCGATTTTCACCATTTACATGTTGCCAGGATAGCGCACCTCGAAAATGGCGCTTGTATAGAAGCTATGCAACAATTACAAAAAGAGGGGAAGATCCGTTATTGGGGTATTTCCCTCAATACTTTTCATCCTTTTGCAGAAGCGGAGTTTTTCTTTAAGAATCAATTGGGAAGCGGGTTTCAACTTGTTTTCAATCTCATCAACCAGAAGGCATTGCCCATCATGCAGGTGGCTTACCAAAAAGGCTATGGCGTAATAGCCCGTATGCCTTTACAGTTTGGTTTACTTTCTGGCAAAATAAAAACTGATACGATTTTTTCAAATGATGACCATAGAAGTTACCGGGTAGTGCCGCACATTACGGAAGCCGTAATAAAAATATTGCAGGAAAAACTAGGACCATTGTGTGAAAAATATGGAACCACAGAGTCAGGACTCGCGCTTAGTTATATCCTGAGTTACCCTGAAGTATCCACCGTGATTCCTGGCATAAGAACCACCGAACATGTTGCTAATAATACACAACATATTGTACAACTATCCGAATCCGATAAATTAGATTTACAAAATTTATATCATTCCGATTGGTTACCGGTAATGGATATGATGGAAAAACAGGGGTGATTTATTCCTGCAGCAATCCCAGCGTATGTTCTATTCTTTTTACTGTTTCTGTTTTACCTATCAAGGCTGCAATATCAAATACACCCGGACCAAATTTGCCACCTACTAACATGATGCGGAATGGCAACATTAAGTCGCCGGGTTTTAATTGATTGGCGGCAGCCAATTCTTTAAATTCTCTTTCCAGATCGTGCACTTCCCACACCGTACTTAATTCATAAGCACGCACCAGTTCTGTAAAGAACATATTTTTTTTCTCATCCCATTTACTGCGAATGGCAGCAATATCAAAGCTTTCAGGCATTTGAAAAAAGAAGGAACCCTGCTGTACAAAATCAGGTAATAAAGTGCATCTGTCTTTCACCAGTTCAATTACTTTAGTCAACAATTCCGTATCAGCTATTTGAATTCCCGCTTTCTGAAAAACTTCTTTAACTCCAAATTCCAGACTCCCAACGCCAGACTTCTTGATCCATTCATGGTTATACCATTTTGCTTTCTCATAGTCAAACTTGGCACCACCCTTGTGTACCCGTTCAATGGAAAATTTTTCCAATAGTTCGGGTAATGAAAATATTTCATTGTCGGTTCCATCATTCCAACCCAGCATGGCCAACAAATTCACGAATGCTTCGGGTAAAAATCCACGTTCTTTAAAGCCAATAGTGGTTTCATTTGTTTTAGGGTCTGTCCAATCCATCGCAAAAACAGGAAAACCTAATCTATCGCCATCACGTTTACTCAGTTTACCGTTGCCATCAGGTTTTAAAATCAGCGGCAGATGCGCCCATTGCGGCATCGATGATTCCCATCCAAGATATTTCCATAACAATAAATGAACCGGTGCAGAAGGCAACCATTCTTCTCCGCGAAATGCATGCGAGATCTTCATCAAATAGTCATCCACAACTACGGCAAGGTGATAGGTGGGCATCCCATCTGCTTTTAATAATACCTTATCGTCTACCTGTGAAGATTGAAAGGAAACCTCACCACGAATCATATCTGAGAAACTAATCGTTTCATCCAAAGGCATTTTTATCCTGATCACATAAGGTGTTTTTTCTGCCAATAAGCGGGAAAGTTCTGCGCCATCCAATGATACAGAATTGCGCATCTGAGATCTGATTGAATGGTTGTATTGTGGCGAAGGATTCTCATGCGTTTTAAATTTGATACGCATTTCTTCCAGATCAGTAGTAGTATCAAAAGCATAATAAGCAAAACCATCTTTTACCAATTGCTCCGCATATTGCCGGTAAATATCTTTGCGTTCACTTTGTCTGTAAGGTGCGTAGGGTCCGCCATGAACCGGACTTTCATCAGGCTCCAATCCGCACCATTTGAGTGTATTTAAAATATAGGTTTCTGCTCCTTCTACAAATCTTCCCTGATCGGTATCTTCTATCCGTAAAATAAAATCACCTCCCTGCTGTTTGGCAAACAAATAATTAAATAAAACGGTTCTCACCCCGCCCAGGTGTAACCCCCCAGTAGGGGAAGGGGCAAAACGGACTCTAACTTTCTGACTCATATTACAAAGATACTAGATGCTGGATACTAGATACTGGATTCTAGATAAAAGTATCCAATATCCCACATCTAGTATCCAGTATCTAGTATCCAGTATCTTCCCACTAGTATCTTTATCTTTACCCCATGTACCTGATAAAAACACCCTGGTGGTTGCGATCATTGTATCTGGATTTAATATGGCGAATAAAAGGGAAGGGGAAAACCCTTTACCTCACATTTGATGATGGTCCACATGAAATAGCCACTCCTTTTGTGTTGGATACTTTGGCGACCTACCAGGCTAAAGCCACTTTTTTTTGTATCGGTAAAAATGTAGCTGCTTACCCGCAAATTTATCAACGTATTCTGGCAGAAGGACACTCTGTAGGAAACCATACTTATAACCATTTGAATGGCTGGAAGGTTTCTGATGATATCTATGCAGAAGAATACCAGCAAACTGCACAACTGGTTCATTCTCATTTGTTTCGGCCACCCTATGGGCGAATAAAAAGATCGCAGCAAAGAAAACTCAAAACCCTAAACCCAAAACTCAAAACCATCATGTGGGATGTATTGAGTGGCGATTTTGATACGAATCTGAGTCCTGATGCATGTTTGGGTTATGTGGTATACCATGGAGGTCCGGGCTCCATTATTGTATTTCATGATAGCACCAAAGCCTTTGAGCGTATGCGTTTTGCATTACCCGGGGTATTAAAGCATTTTTCTGAAATGGGTTATTCTTTCAAGGCAATTCCGCAGAATTAAACCAATTAGCACAAAACATTCAAATAATGCAAGAAATAAGTAAGCCGGAGTAGACACTCCGGCTTCATTTACTGTACCCTATCATTGAATGTGCACTTGTTGCTATTATGCACTTTTTTTGAAAAGTGAAGACTTCTTACATCAAAACGCCAACTTGCTAATTTTATTTTCTGCAAAGGAAAAAATCGGAATTTTGGTGCATGGTCTTGATAGATACCCATTGTCACTTATATAGTGAAGAATTTACAGAAGATATTGAACAGGTAATCTCAAAAGCAATACAGGCGGGTGTGCAGCAGTTTTACCTGCCCGCAATTGATAGTTCAGCCATTCCGGCAATGATGGCTCTGGAAAAATCCTATCCCGGTGTTTGCATACCTATGATGGGCTTGCATCCCTGTTATGTAAAAGAGAATTACCTGGAAGAACTGGCCATTGTGGAAGACTGGCTTCAAAAACGATCATTTGTAGCTATTGGAGAAATTGGACTGGATTATTACTGGGATAAAACCTATGTAAAAGAACAAAAGGAAGCATTTAATAAGCAAATGGAATGGGCATTGAACAGGCAAATGCCCATAGTGATTCATACCCGAAACGCTATGGCAGACACCATTGAAGCCGTAAAACCCTTTGCAGATAGGGGCCTCACAGGTATTTTTCATTGTTTTAGTGGTAATGCGGCAGATGCAGAAGCTATCACTAAAATGGGCTTTTACCTGGGTATCGGAGGGGTGATCACCTATAAAAATGGGGGTTTGGGAGAAGCATTGGCTGAAATTGGCCCTGAATGGCTGGTTTTGGAAACGGATGCTCCCTATTTGGCACCCGTTCCTTACAGGGGCAAAAGGAATGAAAGTAGCTACCTGACCTATATTGCAGAACGATTGGCAGCTATTAAAAACATGGCTGTAAACGAATTGGCGGCACAAACTTCTGCCAATGCCCAAAAAATATTCGGTTCCTAACGCTGAAAAGCTATTTTTGCAGTCCCTTAAAATACAGAGAGGTGTCCGAGTGGTTGAAGGAGCACGCCTGGAAAGTGTGTATACGGCAACGTATCGAGAGTTCGAATCTCTTCCTCTCTGCAATAATTAGCTGGTTTTAACCGGCTAATTTTATTTAGTAGAAAAATTTAAGAATCCCAATAGGAAACTATGCATGCGGCAACGTATCGAGGGTTCTCCCGCTTGCAGCGGTATTCCTCTTTGCAAGAATTAGCTGGTTATAACCGGCTAATTTTATTTATCAGAAAAAGTTTAAGAATCCCTTTAGGAAACTGTGTGTACGGCAACGTATCGAGGGTTCTCCCGCTTTTAGCGGGATTCCTCTATGCAAGGATTAGCTGGTTTTTAACCGGCTAATTTTATTTTACCTATAAGACAATGATGACTGAGTGATCTTTGTTAAAATGCAAATGGCTTTTCCCTTAACATAATAAAGGTGAACGTAACGAATAATGAAAAATAATTTAAGTATTTTTGATTCATGGCTGTACAAACAATAAATACGAAGGCAGAAGTTCTTGCACTTGTTCGCCAGCATAGTGATCGCATTCGCAATTTTGGTGTTTGCCGTATTGGCCTATTTGGTTCATTTGTACGAGACCAGGCAATTACTCCTGAAAGTGATGTTGATTTTTTACTTGACTTTGTAAAAGGGCAGAAAACCTATCGTAATCTCATGGATCTTGGGTACTTTCTGGAGGATTTACTTGGAAGGAAAGTTGAATTGGTAACCAGAGAATCACTAAGTCCATATATAGGTCCTCACATTTTACAAACTGTTGAACATGTTTCCTTCTGACCAAGAGCTGCTCAAACATATACGTGATGAAGCTTGTTTGATTCAGAAATTTATGGTTGGAAAAACCGTAGATGATTTGCGTACAGACTTCATGTTAGAGCATGCTGTTACAAGGTGTTTAGAAATTATGGGAGAAGCATCTCGTAAGGTGAGCACCGAATACAAACAACTACATGCAAATCTACCCTGGCGTGATATGCATGATACAAGGAATAGAATTATTCATTTTTATTTTGGAATCGATCACGAGGTGATTATGAATATAATTGAGGCAGAGTTGCCTAATCTTTTGAAATTACTGGAACAATTAATTGAAAAATCAGAAAGGCAGGGTACTTCAAATTAATTTCTTGAAGTTAATTAAACAAAATAATCAGAAGCTGCAATCGTTTCGACTTACTGACAAATAAAAGACTTAATTGCTTTTGAACAGATACTCATTATTTATGCTTTCAGCAACTTTTGCCCAAATCTAATAAAAGGCAATTTTTACTATTTTTGGTTAATTTGGTGCTCAAGTGTCCTAATTAATGTGAATTGCGCTAGTCGAGTAACCTAATTAAAAAAAACAACCATTTCATTATTATGCCAACCAAAAGTGGTTCATAAAGGTTAAGTGAAAATGTTTCCCTTGGGTTACCTTACAAATTAACCAAAATAACATCTCCCCATCCCATCCCTTTCAACCCGCCAACTTTTTCTTTGTTCCAAAATACTTCTCGCACAGTCATCTGTTTGGTTTTGGTATCAATCGTAACCAATTGAAAAGATAGCCTGGTCTCCTTATCGCCAGAGTCCTTGCCTTTTAGGGGAGAGTCAACCCTGAATACGGGAAGCTTAATATTTTTATCAGGCCCCAGGTAAGTGTAATATTCATTCCAGTTATTATGTCCATGAAAAAGGGCTTTGATATTGGGGTATTGTTTTATAAAGTCAGCCATTTTTTTTTGATGATCAATGGTACTTTCATCATCAAAAAAACTACCAGACTGATACTGTTCTGCCAAAAGGTTTTCAAATTTATTATTGATCGAATGCTTTCCCTTAGGGTTGGTAAAATGTTTTGATTCTACAGCCGGAGGATCATGCTGGAATAGGATTACGGGCCTTTGCTTATTAATTTTTTGCAGATCTTTTGCTAACCAGTTGCGCGTTTCCATATCCGGCCAGAGATGTAAGAAAACAAAATGGATACCGCCAATATCTTTTGAATAGTTGACCTTATCTTTTTTATACTGATAAGTTTGATTTGTTTTGGCAACAACAGGTTGCATCATCGAATTGTAAATACCCACTAAAGCTGTTGCATCAACTAATGGTTTCATTTTATCATGGTGCCCTATGGCATTGGATATATCATGGTTGCCGGGTGTTAGTAATAGCAAAGAAGGTTTTCCTTTACTGTTCTTAAGTGTCAATTGTTGAAAATAATCCTGGTAAAACTGATTCCATGATACGGATGCTGCTGGTACAGGAGCTTCCTGCCTATTAGTGATATCACCGGTGATAGCAATAAAATCTATTGCGCCAACGGGTAATGATTTTTTAAGTCCATTGCCTAATGGGAATAAGATTTTCGGTAATAAATTCATCTGTGCAATCATGGCCCTGTTCACCATTTGTGCCGGCACATTTTTATTGCCCCTGAATTTATCCCTTGTTAAACCATAATGAAGATCGGATGTAAAAACAAATTGGATATAACGATCTTCCACAGCTGTTTTGCCTGGGTAAGCAAAACATATACCCTGCACAAATAAAGAAATAACAACTAATAATTTCTTTAGCATCTTTAAAATATTAAACCATAGAAATTAGTGTAAAAAATCAAAGCTGTTTTAGCCTCCGATCGCTTTAGCAATAGCAAATGCAAATCCGGCAGCAATAGCTCCAATGAATGCCACTTTAAATGCACCATTTAAAGGATTGGTTCCTGTTAGTTTACTTTTGAAATAACCAAAAACAAAAAGACAGATCAAAGTAACCACTGCTGAAATTTTCAATCCCTCTATACCATCGTCAACAAAAAAATAGGGGCTCAATGGGATCATTCCGCCAACAATATAAGATGCGCCTATATTAAATGCACTTTTACGGGCTCTTTTAGGATCTGGTTTTTCTAAACCCAGTTCATGCTTCATCATGAAATCTGCCCAACGGTCTTTATCCTTGATCAGTTCTGCTACGGCTTTGTTTTGCACTTCTTCACTCAATCCCAAACCTTCAAAAAATACCCTTACTTCCTCTGTTTCCACTTCGGGTAATCTTTCAATCTCATCATATTCCCTGCGCAATTCACTTTTGTAATGATCTTCTTCTGTTTTGCCAGCCAGGTATCCACCCAAACCCATAGCGATCGAGCCGGCTGCAATTTCTGCAATACCTGCAATAACAATCAGGTTAACATCTTTTACGGCTCCACTCAATCCTGCTGCCAGTGCAAAAGGAACGGTTAATCCGTCGGACATCCCAATAACGATATCTGTTAAAGTTGCAGAACTGGTGAGGTGTTCCTCCTGGTGATTATGGTAATCGTGGTGTAAATGTGTATCCATAAAAGAAAATGCCTTAGTTAACTAAATTAAGTTTTTTGTTACCAATTATTCATTTGCTCAGGTACAATCCTCTCAGGTTTTTTGATGGGATGAGATGGCCAATTCGCATCATATTTTACAAACCAACTCAACCAGAGAACCCTTGAAAGGCGCATGAGTACTGGCTGCAATGCAAATAATAGCGTAAAGGAAACACCCATCCAGTAAAAAATCCTGTTATCATCAATGTCAAATGTTACACCTATTAAAACTTTCCAAGCCACAAAGGTAGCCACCAATAGGGCGATGCTTAGTGCATAGCTCACATATCCTGTACCATAATAAAAGCCCACTTCAATTTCGGTGGGTTGTCCACAAACCGGGCAGTTTTCATGCATCTTGGTATTGTTCTTTCCATAAGCATTATCCTGTACAAATACCTTTCCTTCTCTGCAACGGGGACATTTATTTTTGATAAGACTGGTTAAATAATACCTGCTTCTTTTATCAGACATGAGAAATATTTCTTTGAGGGTGCAAGTTACTCAATAGCAATGGAAGGACTTTGATATTTTGAAATAGAAGCGATTATTCAATTATTTTCTCCATTTGCATACTACGGGAGCCCTTAATAAGGAAATGCGTGTTTTCAAATTTTTGCCCATCAAACCATTGTTTTGCATCAGTTGAAAGAGGAAAGTAAAGAAAAGGGTGCTCCAAATTAGCAAAATCGCCACCAACCAATACTACTCGTTCCCAATCATATTTTTTAATTAACTCAATGATTTGTTGGTGTTCTTGCAAGCTCTCAGAACCCAGTTCCATCATGGCTCCCAGCATTAAAACTTTATGGGGAGCAGTCAAATTTGCAAAATTTTCAATGGCCAATTTCATACTGGATGGGTTGGCATTGTAAGCATCCAGAATAAACGTATTGGCTCCTTTTTTTAGTAATTGTGATCTACTGTTGGATGGTGAATAGTTTTCAATCGCCGATTTTATTTTTTCTTCCGGTACGCCAAAATATTTTCCTATTGCCACAGCACATAGGATATTGGGGAGATTATAATCGCCTACTAATTGTGAAGTTATCTGACTTGTTTTTTCAAATCCCCTAAACAAACTAATTGTCAGAAAAGGCCCATTGCTTAATACTTCTCCGGCAATCATTCCTTCCTTAGTGCCATAGCTGGTTATTTTTTTAATTCCCGCACTCATCGTTTGCAGGTAATCATAATCTGCAAAAACAAAAGCAGTGCCATCATTCGCCCTTAGATAATCATATAATTCACCTTTCCCTTTTCTAACGCCTTCTACTCCACCAAATCCTTCCAGGTGCGCCTTACCGCAATTGGTGATCACACCATGCGTAGGGCGGGTATACACACAATAAGCTTCAATTTCTTTCTGGTGATTGGCACCCATTTCTATCACGGCTAATTCTGCATCGGGCTGAACACTTAAAAGGGTTAATGGAATGCCAATATGGTTATTGAGATTTCCCTGTGTGGTATAGGTTTTGAAATGAGAGGAGAGTACTTCATAAATAAGTTCCTTACTGGTTGTTTTGCCGTTACTTCCCGTTATTGCAATAAAAGGAATTGTAAATTGTTGCCTGTGGTATCCCGCCAGATTCTGTAATGCTGTTAAAACATCGGCAACCTTTATCAGTCTTGGATCTGCTGTAGCAGGTGCTTCATCAATCACTGCATAAGAAGCACCCATTTCCAGTGCCTTGGGGGCAAATTCGTTGGCATTGAAATGGGGACCTTTCAACGCAAAAAACAGATCGCCTTGCTTCAGTTTACGGGTATCTGTTTGCACAGATGGGTATTGTTGGTAAATCTTATAAAGTTCGGGTATCGTCACACTAAAAATCTTTTACCAAACATATTCAATCCAATTTTCCCCTCAAAAAATCATTCGTATACAGACATAAAAAAAACCACCCTCTGGGAGGATGGCTTTTACTTTATCTACCTTTCCTTATCTTTTAATTACCTTTTATTTCTGCGAGTTGGGAAAAATGTAC
>CALRUV010000124.1:0-10582 GCA_943371455.1 Chitinophaga pinensis
AAATCCTTTTGCAACTGAATAGCAGGTACGGTAAAAAACCCGCAGCTATTCAGGACTCTTTATATAAGTATGGTAATATATATTTCGATAAGCAATTTCCCGGTCTGGACAAGGTTCTTTTCGCTTCTATCATTAAATTATAGAATCTTACTTATGGCCTTTTTCCGTTTCGATGTTTTTTTGAAAATTAGCACTTACTTTCGGGGAAGGATTGAACCTTTAGCAAATGATCGCAGCATTAATCAAAGGATTGGTAATGGGTATTTTACTGGCTATTTCGGTAGGCCCTGTGATCTTTGCGATCCTTAAACAAAGTATTAATAACGGGCACAAAGCTGGTTATGTATTTGTTGCAGGAATATCTATCAGTGATATTTCTTTGGTGCTGGTCTGTAATTTCTTTACATCTCTTTTTACAACAGCATTGGAACACCGCGTGGCGATTGCAGTAAGTGGCAGTATATTTCTGGTAATCATGGGTATCTATACCTTATTCTTTAAGAAAGTAGAAACAGACGAAGACAATAACCTGGTAGATAAAAAATTCCGTAAACGTGATTTTTTGGCGATTTTTTTATCGGGCTATTTCATCAATATCTTAAATCCCGGCGTTTTTCTTTTCTGGTTCGCGTGGACAGCCGCCATACTTGCTGATTCGCAAACAGCTGCGGATCCTTTGCAATACAGGGCCATTGTATTTGGGACTTGTTTGGTATTTGTACTAGCAACAGATATTGCTAAAGTTGCATTGGCTGCCAGACTAAGATCAAAGCTTACAGCTAAGATTTTACATAATATCAATAGAATATCCGGATTGATATTGATTGGATTTGGCGTGGCACTCTGCTGGGGTGTATTACAATTTGGAAATGAAGTAAAGTAGTATAAACTTAGTTTAGTGAAAAAAATAGTTGTCTTCCTCGTTTTTATATTTTTCCATTACGCGGCATTTACTCAGTCGGATCTATTGGTACTGAAACAACGTAACCAAACCATACAATCCTGGATTTCGGGAAGCCTGATCAATTTTCAATTCAGTAATAAGCAATGGATACAGGGAATTGTAAAAAATGTGAAGCAAGACACAATACTGTTGGAACAGATCATCATCAGACAAGTGCCTAACCAATTTGGTTTTCCAACTATAGATACTTTTAAGATGGGTTTTATGAAATTACATGTGAATGAAATTTACGGCATGCCCAAGCGTAATTTTTCTTCCGGTATCATTGCCAATGGCACTTTGTTTCAGTTAGGAGGCGGTGCCTATATGTTTTTAAATATATTTAATAGCCTTATACAAAATGATCAGGTGTTTAGTTCTGTAAACCTAACAAGACTGGGCATTGCAGGTGGTATTTTTCTGATAGGAACCTTATTGCACAACAGTCACAGAACTTATATAACACTGGGTAAAAAATATACCATGCAAACCATTGCGATTGGTTCTGGTGTAGAAAAAAAATAATTTTATCCTTCTACAATGGTTCTAAAAGTAAGGTTAACCCTGGGCATTTTCGTTTTGGTAGTGGGTGGTAAGCGATGAAGCCAGTTAGTTTGCGTTAGCCCTTTCATCACCAACAAACTTCCATGTTCCAGCACTATAGAAATGGTTTCCTTACTTATTTTATGCTTGAAAGAAAATTTACGTTCCGCACCAAAACTTAAGGAAGCGATGGTGCCATGTTTTTTTAGGTCTTTTTCTCCATCACTATGCCATGCCATCCCTTCTTCCCCACTATGGTATAAGTTCAGCAGGCAGGAATTATAGGTCTCGCCCGTTTTCTCTTCCGTAATTCTTTTCAACTCTTTTAATTCATCGGTCCATAACAACGCCCGTTTAATGGTATTGGAGTAACTATATTCAAATGCTCTATCGCCATACCACGCAACTTTTCTTTTGGTGATATAGTGTTTGCCATAAATGATCGCTTCATCATTTTTCCAGTCAATATTTTGTAATAGTCTTTTTAAATAATGTTCAGATTCAATAGTAGTAAAGATGGTGCCATAATAGTTAACGGTACCGTCTTGGGGTAGTAAGTTGTTGAGCGGGTTTACTAAATGACTGAATAAATCCATAGAATAATGCATTAACATTTACTCTTGTGAAAAAGTTGTTGTAGTGGTAAAAATACGCCCACAATTTACCTATTTCGGGATCATTTTATTTTTACCAACTGCTTTTGTATCTTGCTTCTAATGCATAGTAAATCATTTTTGCAAAAATCCTTGCACTGGACCAAACGCATACTGCTATGGGGCTTTGTTTCGTCCTTGTTGTATATAGTTATCTGCATTTGGTTAATGCCACCTGTAACCATTACGCAAATAAATGATGCTTTTGGGTATGGTTTAAAAAGGGATTACGTCAACTGGAATCAGATCTCCCGAAATGTAAAATTAGCAGCTATTGCCAGTGAAGACCAGGCTTTTCTGGATCATGGTGGTTTTGATTGGGATGCAATTGAGCATAGCCTTAAACCAAAGAAAAAAGGGAAGAAGACCAAGATTCCACTGGGTGGCGGGGCCAGTACTATAACACAACAGGTTGCTAAAAATGTTTTTTTATGGCAGGGCGGAGGCATTACCCGTTATATACGCAAAGTACCCGAGGCTTATTTTACTAAAATGATTGAATGGTGCTGGGGTAAGCGTCGTATATTAGAAGTATACTTGAATGTTATAGAAATGGGCCCCGGCGTTTTTGGTATTGAAGCCGCAGCACAAAAGTATTTTGGTAAATCTGCTAAAAATTTAAGTCGCGCAGAAGCCGCCATGATTATAGCATCATTACCTAACCCCAAACGATTTACTGTAAAACCCATTAGCAGGCGTGTTGGCTGGCGCTATCCTCAAATATTACGACAGATGAATAATATGGAAGATGATGAAGATGTGCGGGCTTTGATAAAATAAAGTTTGCTTTTTAATATTTACAGCAAAAAAACAGAATATTATTCTCCTTTAGCTTAAGTACTCTTCTACCGCTGCAATTGCCGTAAATACCCTGTCTTCAAATTTATCACCACTGATCTCTACCCAGGGTACGGATTGGTTTATCAGTTGTTCTTTATAGATGGTAAACAGTTCCTGACGAACCTTTTCATCCGGATATTCCCTCAGGTCATCTTTTACCCAGGGTAGATCTGTATTACACAGCAAATACAGATCATAGGGGCGTTTAACTATCTGGTCGAGAATAAACTGGTGACATTTGCCAAATACATATTCGCACCAAACCTTCATCACATACATGTCGGTGTCTACAAAAAGTAAAGGTGTTTTTTTGGTAGTGATTAAAGCATGCGGGTTTACCCAAACCCCGTCATTTGCAAGCGACCATTGACTATTAACTAATGCTGCATATTCGTCTTCCAGTGCCAGCTGCCCTTTGGCAATGGTTAGTAAATCTTCATATTGATAGTTCATTCCATTCGTCATCAAAAACTCCCGCGCAAATTCCGGGCACCATTCCATTTGGTAATGCTGTGCCAGTAATTCGCACAAAGTGCTTTTACCAGTTGATTCGGGGCCGATGATAGCTATTCTTTTAATCATGAATATTGAACAAGAAATTTTGATTGTTGAAGGGAATGATGAATGTTGAGTATTTGGGTACTCGATTATTTTTGTGGAATCTGTTTATTCTGCTGTGCTGTTGCAATACTTTTTACAAATATGGCTATTAATTCATTACACTCTTTCAGTTTTGGATCTAATATTTCATCTGCAATCCAGTGAAGACTATAAATTATTCTTAAACAGTTATGCGATTCGCGTAACTCTTTTAGTGCAATTTTCATTTTATGTATGAAATCATTTCTTGATTCTGCAGAAATTGCTTCTCCATATTGAAGCGCGGGAGATGTACCACTTCTAATCAGTTGTGTTGATAAATGATTACCCGCAAATGACTTAGGTGCCATTTCTGCAATTGAAATCATGTTAACACTAAAAAGTATCAATCTATCTTCTAGGTCGAATTTTCTTGTGTTCATTTTTATTTCAAATATCTAAATTATGATAAATAAAAAAAACAGGTATTTATACCTAAAATAAATTCTTTATTCCTCAATCTATATTCACTTCAACATTCAAAATTTCTTGTTCGTCAATCAAAATTTTCACTCTTTTCTGCCATGTAATCCATCCTGCAATGGCAAGTATCAATAAAACAACAAACTGCACACTGGTAAACACATAGCCTTTTACAAAATACAAGGGAATCGACGCAATATTGGTGGCAATCCACCAAAGCCAGCTTTCTGTTTTTTTCTTGGCCATCAGCCACATGCCAGTATAGGCAGTGGCACTGGCGAAAGCATCGGCCCAGGGTATGGCTTCTGGTGCAAAGGAAGAACGGGCCCAGGTGAGTGAAAGAAAAATAAGCAAATAAAAACCTGAAAAAAACAGCAATTGCTCTATCCATTCTTTTCTACTGCTATTGGTGATGTGTAGAATTATTTCATTTTTTGTTTTATCTTTTTTCGACCATAATATCCATCCATAAATACTCATGATGGAATAATAAAGATTCACGCTGGCTTCACCTAAAAGATTTCCTTTGATACTTAGGTAAATAAAAAAGAGTGTATTGATCAGTCCAACGGGATATACCAGAATATTCTCTTTCCTGCTAAACCATACACTGGCTATACCGGCTATCACAGCAATAAATTCTATAGGACCGGTGTTTTGAATTCCGGTTAGAAATTGATGATAATATTCCGTTATAGGCATAGATAAATATACTTAAAGTAAAAGAGGATAAAATAAAATGGTTTGAACACATGGTTAAAAACATTTGATTTAACCAAAGACTAATTTTATCACAGTCTCATCAGCATGTCATATTTCGGAAAAACACGAAACGTTCCTACGGAACGTGGGGGCTCACTGCATTATTTGGGCCACCAACGATTTGTGCCTACGGCACAAAGTGAAATAAATTAGGTTGTTGTAAAACGGTATAATCATTTTTATAATTTGCTCATTTTCCCATCGGGACTTCTCGTAGGTAACATCAAAACAAACAATGTACAAAACGTTCCTTAGGAACGTCTCGTGCTGATGTAACTTTTGCGGGTAGCCTTTCTTGGGCCTATTGCACAGGAGGGTTAAAACAGTAATAAAGAGATGAAACACGAACATCGCACCAAAAACTACCGAAGAGTGAAAAGTGTATTAGCGACCTGCGATCCCCTTCTTTATCAGTTCCTCATGGTGTACCACATGATAGGCCGTGAAGTATAACATTTCACGTAAGGTTAATTTACCCAGTAATGGATGTGGCAGAATGTATAAATCAAGATCAGATTCTGAATATTTTAATGTTCTTTCGCTTAAGCTTTTTATTAATTTATTTAATTGCGCATTCAATACATCTCGTTTAGCAAAACTTACTTCTTTTGGAATAAACCTACCCGTTGCCCTACCCCCTTCCAGCAATTTCAATTTGTACTTTTCTATCAATTCTTCGTAGGTTTTGGAGGGTCTGTTGGTTAACCCAAAATTCCATTTCAACAATATCCTGGGAATGGCCAATGCCATATTAACGGGAGCGACACTTTTTATGATATGTTCAAGTTGTTGTCCGGCAGACCATTTGTCAGTTGGCGCAAAAACAAAATCTTTATCAGACAATGCACGTAAGAAATTCATGAATGATAGATGATTTTGTTCTAAGGCTTCTGCGATGGTTTCCTTTGTCATGTGTTAAGGATAATACTTAAAAATACATTTTATAAAAAGGATTTTCCAATAGTTTGTATATTAAATTAAAAATCCTGTTAGATGTCTAGCTAACAGGATTTTTTAATGTATTTATAAAAGTCTTAAATCTTATTCAGCTTCTGCCACAACTTCTTTTACTTCAGGAATCATTCTTTTCATCATGCCTTCAATGCCTGCTTTCAGGGTTACCATGGAGGATGGACAACCACTGCAACTTCCCTGTAACATCAGGTTAACAATTCCGTCATTATAACTTTTAAACTGTATGGCACCACCATCCATTTCAACCGCTGGTTTTACATAGTTTTCCAGTAATTCCTTTACTCTCTTCACAACATCATCATCATCGGCACTTACGGTATTGCTCGCTTCCTGTTTTATTTTGGCAACTTCCTCTTCATTTACTACTACACCACCATTTTCCAGGTATTCTTTCAAAAAGGTTTTGATAGAAGGTATCACATCCTGCCAATCTTCCGTTTCCGCTGTTTTGGAGAGGGTTACAAAATTACTGGCAATAAATACACTTCTGATAAAAGGGAAACTGAAAAGTTCTTTTGCCAAAGGCGATGGTCCGGCTAATGTTTCATCTGCAAAATCAATGCTCTTTCCAGGATATAATAATTTGTTGGCCACAAATTTCATGGTTTCCGGGTTTGGCGTCATTTCTGTATAAATACTGATCACCGGGTTACCTGTTTGTATCATAATTCATCAATTTAAACTTAGGAAAGAATTTCCTGGCACAAAAATAATTAAAAGCTAGGTAGTTAAAACCGAGTATGACTAAGGCTGTTCACCTAAAAGCCATATTTTTCGTATATCGAAAACCTTTTGGAAGCAAAATGAGCCAAATACTAGCAATCAGTATACATTCATCCAAAGCAATATTAACTTGATAAAATGCGTTTTCTATTTATAAGTTTTCAATGTTATGGCATTGAATGAACAATATATCATAGTTTTTGTTAAACATCAAATCAGCATAAGCTGTAGCTTTGTATTATCAAGATTAATAAGGTAATAAAATAAATATATGAAAGGAAAATACATCTCCACCTCACTCATGCTGGCAGTGCTGGCAGGTGGAAAAGAAGAGCCAACTATTTTGGTACAAGAAACCAAAGCCATAACAACTGATCACAGACTTATCTGGCGTAAGTTAGAAGACAATGCGCCCGTTTCGGCAAAAGGAATCAATGGAAAAAATCCTGTGCAACCAGTATAACATAAGCTTGTTTTATTTACAAAGCTATTTTTATTGCTAAGGTAAAGTTTGTCAAATTCTAATGTATGAATGCAGCTTCTTGTTTGCAGCGTACATTTCATTTCCTCCAATAACCAATATACTAGGTAATGGCTATTTACTATAGACAAATTTTTGGTACCTCATCCTGATAGCATTTGTAAAACTCATTGTATTTATGGTAATGATGCCAAAAAGAAAAGGAATTTCTTTCGAAATTCCCTTTCAATTTTTCATAGGCATGATATATTAAAGCGACTTAAGCGCTTGTAATCTTTCCCAACGTTGTTTCATGCCATCATTAGCCATAGACAGGAACTCTGTGGCGCGTTCCGGGTTATTATTTTTGATGGTTGCAAATCGGTTTTCATGGTATAAGAACTCATCCAATGGTATAGATGGATCTTTGCTGTCGAGCACAAATCTTTGTCCCTGCTCTTTCAATGGGTTATAGCGGAACAAAGGCCAGTAACCTGATTTCACGGCAAGATCTTGTTGATCTAATCCATGGCACATATCATATCCATGCGCAATGCAGTGACTGTAAGCAATGATAATAGATGGTCCTGGATAAGCTTCTGCTTCCAGAATGGTTTTTAAAGCGTGAACATCATTGGCACCCATGGCAATCTCTGCAACAAATGCGGTTCCATGTGCAATCGCCTGCATGGCCAGATCTTTTTTACCTGTTGTTTTTCCTTTGATAGAAAACTTGGCACTTGCACCAATAGGAGAAGATTTAGATTTTTGTCCGCCAGTATTTGAATACACTTCTGTATCAAGAACGAGGATATTAATATTTTCTCCTGTTGAGAGTACATGGTCTAATCCACTAAAGCCAATATCATAAGCCCAGCCATCTCCACCCACAATCCACATGGATTTGTGTTCCAGGAATTCTGCGATCTGGTGTAATAAACCGGCATTAGGTTTGTCGATTAGTTTTAATCGGGTTTTTAGTTCATTTACATTTTTCCGCTGTTGAATAACTTCTGCTTCATTGGCTTCTACATTATTTAGAATTGCATCGGTAAGGTCTGTACCCACTTCGTCTCTCAAGGTTTTCAGTAATGTAATGCCATAATTCCTTTTCATGTCGGTTGCGAGCTTAATGCCCAAACCAAATTCTGCATTGTCTTCAAATAAGGAGTTAGCCCAGGCTGGTCCTATTCCTTCCGCATTTTTACTCCAAGGGGTTGTAGGTAAATTACCTCCAAAAATGGATGAGCAACCAGTTGCATTGGCAACAATCATTCTATCGCCAAATAATTGTGTGAGCAGTTTCAGATAAGGTGT
The DNA here is from genome assembly GCA_943371455.1 of Chitinophaga pinensis. Lineage (GTDB taxonomy): Bacteria > Bacteroidota > Bacteroidia > Chitinophagales > Chitinophagaceae > Sediminibacterium > Sediminibacterium pinensis_J. The sequence goes on from CALRUV010000124.1 coordinate 8,279, forward strand.
TTCGCCACAACCGCTGCAGGCCCCTGAAAACTCAAACAAGGGTTCCAATAATTGTGAACCTTTAACAGTACTGCGGTTTACACGGGTACGATCGATATCCGGCAGCCCAATAAAGAAGTCCCAGTTTTGTTTTTCTGTTTCTTTCAATGGCCCAACATCCTGCATGTTAATGGCTTTGTGTCCTGGTATGGTTTTGCTTTCGATAGGACAAACTTCTACACAAAGATTACAACCGGTACAATCTTCAACAGCTACTTGTAAAGTGTAGGACTCTGTTTCTTTAAAAAACTCTTTACCTACAGGTGCAATATGCTTGAAGAAATCAGGTGCATCAGCCAGAAGATCGTTATTATAAACTTTTGGTCTGATGGCAGCATGCGGACAAACAAAGAAACATTTACCACATTGAGAACAGATTGCCGGATCCCAAACAGGAACCTGATCGGCAATATTTCTTTTTTCGTATTTGGTGGTTGCAGAAGGGTAAACGCCATCTGCTGGGAACGCACTAACAGGTAATGCATCACCATCGCCAGAAATTATTTTAGCCAGTACTTCCTGCACAAATGCAGGTGCATCGCCGGAAATAGCCGGATCTGATTCTTTCTTGCCTACGGCGAAATGAGAATAATCAATAAGGGAAAGGTTTTCAATGGTTTTATTTACGGCATCATAGTTTTTCTGAACTACTTCTTCTCCTTTTCTGCCATAGGTTTTTTGGATCGCTTTTTTGATATAGCTGATAGCTTCTTCTTTTGGCATTACATTAGATATGGCGAAGAAGCAGGTCTGTAAAATAGAATTTATACGAGAACCCATACCCGTTTCCTTAGCTACCTTGGAGGCATTGATCACATATAATTTCAATTGTTTTTCTATGATCTCTTCCTGAATGGTATGTGGTAAATTATGCCACACATCCTCATTGGCATAAGGGGCATTGAGCAGGAAGGTTGCTCCATGCTGCGCATCTTTTAAAATATCATATTTCTCAAGATATTGAAAATGGTGACAGGCAATGAAATTGGCAGAATTGATCAGGTAGGTTGACTTGATGGGTTTTTCACTAAAACGCAAATGCGAAACCGTTAAGGAGCCTGATTTTTTAGAATCATATACAAAGTATCCTTGCACATGATCTGCAGTAACATCGCCAATGATCTTGATGGTGTTTTTATTGGCACTCACGGTACCATCTGCACCCAGTCCAAAAAATAATCCTCTAAATAAATGCTGGTCTTCCAGTGAGAAATTTTTATCATAAGTCAAACTGGTATAGGTAACATCATCTTCAATACCAATGGTAAAACTATTTTTTGGTTTATCTTTTTTCATCTCATCAAAAATGGCCATGACCATTCCTGGATTAAATTCTTTAGAAGCCAAACCGTATCTGCCGCCAATAACTTTTGGCATAGCATAGTTCCATCCGGCATGTAAGGCGTTGATAATATCCATATACAATGGCTCACCAATAGCACCGGTTTCTTTGCAACGATCTAAAACAGCAATATTTTTTACGGTTGTAGGGATGGCATCTATAAAATGTTTTACAGAAAATGGTCTGAACAGGTGAACATGCAGGTAACCGGTTTTTTCGCCATTCTTATTCAGGTGGTCAACTGTTTCTTCTACAGCCCCAGAACCAGATCCCATGATGATGATGATCTTGTCTGCCTCGGGGTGACCATAATATTCAAATAATTTATATGCACGACCTGTTAATTGTTCAAACTGCTTCATCGTGTTTTCAACTATTTCCGGCACTTTCCAGTGATAGCTGTTACAGGCTTCGCGACTTTGAAAAAATACATCGGGGTTTTGCGCTGTGCCACGAATAGAAGGGCTTTCAGGATTGAGTGAGCGCATTCTATGACGGGCAACATCGTTCACATCAATCATTTCTGTGATGATCGCATCTGATAAAACTTCAACTTCATTCAGTTCATGTGATGTGCGGAATCCGTCAAAAATATTTAGAAAAGGGATGCTGGCTTTTAATGTGGCTGCTGTTGAGATCATGGCCAGGTCATGCGCCTGCTGGGCATTCTTGCCAAAAAGCATGGCAAAACCTGTTGCGCGAACGGCCATTACATCACTATGGTCTCCAAAAATAGAAAGGGCATGTGTTGCCAAAGCTCTTGCAGCAATATGAAAAACGGTAGGGGTTAACTCACCAGCAATTTTATACATATTAGGGATCATGAGTAATAATCCCTGTGAACAGGTAAATGTAGAAGCCAAAGCACCTCCTTGTAATGCACCATGAATAGCACCTGCGGCACCAGCTTCACTCTGCATTTC
>CALRUV010000125.1:0-10484 GCA_943371455.1 Chitinophaga pinensis
GCCGCAGTTTTTATGTTTGAAATCTAAGTTTCCAGATATTATATTCAGGAAAACTAAATTTATGAACATAAGAACATCTCAAATTAAGGATTTCAGCGGACACAATATATATGTAGGCTTGGATGTCCATCATAAAAGTTGGAAGGTTCACATCTACAGTGATGAGTTTGAGTTAAAGTCGATGAGCAGTCCTGTTAGTGCAGAAGGTTTGAGTAATTACCTTGAACGTCATTACAGTGGAGCAAATTATCATATTGCATACGAAGCTGGTTTCAGTGGTTATTGGATACAGCGTGCTTTTGCTGCAAAAGGTATAAATTGTAGGGTGGTACATGCTTCTGATGTACCTACAACCGATAAAGAAAAACTTCATAAAACAGACAAGGTGGATAGCAGGAAGATCGCCAAGGGTCTTAGGAGCGGGGAACTGAATTTTGTACATGTTCCTGATCAAGCATTAGAGCTGGATCGCAGCCTCTTAAGAAGTCGTCACCAGCTTACCAAAGACAGTACTCGGGTGAAGAACAGAATCAAGGCTATACTCAAATTGCAAGGGATAGATATTCCGGAGAAATACAGTGAGGGTAAATGGAGTAAAGCCTTTATCATATGGCTTAGAACACTTGATATGGGAAGTGTAAGCTGGAAGATAGCCTTAAATACACCCATTAATGAGCTGTGCTTTTTAGAAGAACAGAAAAAGCAAGTAGACAAGGCCATTAAAGAGTTGGCAGCCACGCAAAGGTATCAGAACAACGTTAGGCTATTGCAGACCATTCCATCTATTGGTTTACTAACAGCGATGATACTGCTGACAGAGATTGGAGAGATGAGTCGTTTTAAAAGGTTAGATGAATTATGTAGCTATTGTGGTCTTGTACCTACGAGCCATGATAGTGGGGAAACAGAAAGAACCGGCGGATTAAGCAGGCGTGGTAACGGTTTGATTAAGAAAGTGCTGATCGAATGTGCGTGGACAGCTACCAAAAAGGATCCGGCTTTGTTGCTATATTACAAACAGCAAATTGTGCGAATGCAGGGACAAAAAGTAATAATTAAAGTAGCACGTAAATTATTGAGTAGGATCAGATATGTGTTACTAAATCAAAAAGAATATGTGTTAGGTATTATAGAATAAAGAGCAGGAATAGTAGATAAAAACAAAACCTGGCATGCCATCGCTATGCGAATCTTGTGGCCAATTTGGACCATTACCCGCAGTTTGCGACATGCCATTATAAAAATTAATACAAAAAATTGCAGCACCTAATCAGGTAATCTGCTAAGAGAAGATTGTTTTTATATTACTGTTTTAGCTTTTAAACCTCTATTTAAGTAATTGATTGTATCAACGGCTGGTAATATTAACAGACAATATCAAATACAATCAATTACTTAAACAGAGTTAAATTAAATTTGGATTTCAACATAGAAGATTCGCAGATTAAAAACTAATCTGCGAATCTGTGGCTAAAAATAATAGTATAATCAACTTTAGCACTGTGCAAAGAAAACCCCCTGTTTAATTGCATTTGAGAATAATCGTTTGTAACTTAAAGCAACTAAAAAATTAACCTATGCAACAGTATCACATTGTATCCCGAATTGCCATCTATCTGCTGGCAGTTGTGATGATTGTATTCGGTGTTTTTCATCTCACAAATGCACATGACCTGGTTGTTTATGTACCCCCTTCTATTCCGGGCGGTATCAACTGGGTTTACCTGGTGGGTGTTGCCTATATATTGGTGGGTATTTCCTTTATCCTGAACAAATTTGTAAAAATGGCCGGATATATGCTGGCAGTTTTACTTTTTGTTTTTGTAGTGGTAATACATCTCCCTAACTATTTGTATGCAGGAGCCACAGAATCAAGAACAGGAGCATTGATTAGCTTACTCAATGATCTTGCTATTGGTGGCTTTGCTTTGCATATTGCAGCAGGTGCACATCACCAGCAATTACACTTGGAAGAAAGCGACTAGTTGGTTAAATTATATGCTGAATGCTATTATACAGCAGTTTTTGATTGCTGTATAAGAGCATATTATCTTTAGGCAAGCATTTAATTGAAAAACCGACTTGCATGATAAAAAAAGTATTTGTCTGTTGTTTTGCCATGTCATTCCTGGCGTGTTCAAAACCTTTGTTCAAAGAAAAATGGCTGAAAGAAAAAGCACCTGCAAACTTTACTGCATCCTTTCAAACATCGCGAGGCGTTTTTGAAGCTGATTTTACTAGGGAATGGTCGCCCCTGGCTGTTGACCGTGTTTATGCACAGATCAAACATGGTTATTATGATCACGTACTTTTTTATAGAGTCTCACCCAACTATGTTGTACAATTTGGAGGTGATGATAGTGCCAGAATGAAACTTTGGAAAAAGCAAATACTACCCGATGAGCCTGTTATCAAAAAGAATGAAAGAGGCGTGATCAGTTTTGCAAGAAGTGGCAAAAATTCGCGCGACAATGATCTTTTCATCAACCTGAACAATAATTCTCCTCGCCTGGATACTATCAATTTTAGTGGTGTTAAGGGCTTCCCGGGTATAGGTGTGGTTTCATCAAATATGCAGATAGTAGATTCATTGTATAAAGGTTATGGCGACAGGGTTTTTCAAAAGTATAACCTGCTATTCAACAATAAATCTGCTTTTTTAGCTGAATTCCCTAAACTTGATTCACTGATCACGGTAAAAATCATTCGTAAAAGCAACAGGTAATTGGATAAATAATTATATTCATTAACTGCAATTTTTGCAAATTTTCTGCTAACGAACTGCCAATGAATTCGCTGCAAACTGCCGACTATATTGTTTTCTTTATTTACTTCATAGTTATTTCTGCTTATGGTTATTATGTTTACCATAAGAAAACGAATGCAGGTAGCGGATCCAAAGAATTTTTTTTAGCAGAAGGTTCCTTAACCTGGTGGGCCATCGGCGCTTCATTGATCGCATCCAATATTTCTGCAGAGCATTTTATTGGTATGTCGGGCTCAGGTTTTGCATTAGGCTTGGCTATTTCAACCTACGAATGGATGGCGGCGGCTACCTTGATTATTGTGGCCATTTTTATCATACCTGTATATCTGAAGAACAAGATTTATACCATGCCCCAGTTTCTGGCCATGCGTTATAATAACACGGTAAGTACCATTATGGCTGTGTTCTGGTTATTGGTATATGTTTTTGTAAACCTTACTTCTATTATTTATTTGGGTGCATTGGCTATCTCTTCTATTTCTTCCATCAGTTTTGAATGGAGTATTGTAGGCCTGAGTTTATTTTCTATTATTGTTACCCTCGGCGGGATGAAGGTGATAGGTTATACGGATGTTATCCAGGTGATCGTTTTGATTGCAGGTGGCTTGGTTACTACTTATCTGGCTATTTCACTTCTTTCAGAACACTTTGGTTATGGGGGTAATATTTTAAAAGGCTTAGCGGTGCTTAAAAGAGAAGCCCCCACTCATTTTCATATGATCTTTGATAAATCAGACAAATATTATCCTGAATTGCCAGGCTTGTCTGTATTGATTGGTGGTATGTTGGTGAATAACCTGGCTTATTGGGGTTGTAACCAATACATCGTACAAAGGGCATTGGGAGCGGATTTGAAAACGGCAAGAAAGGGAATTTTGTTTGCCGCATTTTTAAAATTATTGATACCTGTGATAGCCGTTTTACCGGGTATTGCCATGTTTGTATTGCATAAGAATGGGATGTTTCAATCTGAAATGTCTGATGCATCAGGGATGATCAAACCAGATCATGCTTATCCAACATTAATGAATTTATTGCCTGCAGGGTTGAAGGGGGTTGCATTTGCAGCGCTTACTGCCGCTATCGTTGCATCGCTTGCAGGTAAGGCCAATAGTATCTCCACCATTTTTTCTCTGGATATCTATCAGAAATTTTTTAACAAAGAAGCCAGCGATAAAAAGATCGTAACTGTAGGCAGATGGGCTGTGGTTATTGCTATGTTGATAGCTGCATTGGTAACGCCATCATTACGTTCCTTAGATCAGGCTTATCAGTTTATTCAGGAATATGTGGGCTTTATATCGCCAGGTGTATTGGCCATATTTTTATTGGGTCTCTTCTGGAAACCAACAACAGCAGCAGCTGCAACAGCCGGAGCATTATTGACCATTCCCATATCTACTTTATTGAAATTCTTGCCGGCTTGGACCAATGGTGTATTTCCTGATTTTCCTTTTTTGGACAGAATGACCATCACTTTTGTTCTTATTATGATAGTTATGGTAACCATGACTGTAACCAATCCCCGTAAAAAAGAAGACAAACATGCTATTTTATTGGATACCTCCTTATTTAGGGTAACACCAGGATTTTTGGTAGGATCTGTGATCATTTGCGGTATTCTGGCAGCATTGTATACTGTGTTTTGGTAATGCCAGACTTTTATTTGCAGATCTAAAAAAATCACGGTAAAAAGACGGTTTTTTTATAACTTTCCTATCGGTTGTTTTATCTAAATAGTTTAAAATTTTTATATGCCAACAAACCAGCATGCCCTGCCAACAGATCTTATTGAACCATTAGCCAGTTTAGATGAATGGGAAGAAGATGTGTTAAAACGTTATCCCGACCCTTCTACTATTGCTACCAATAAAACAACCGAAGAATTTCGAAATTATACGGAACCTCCCCGCGATACCGTTAAAGAATTTTATAGGTTAAACCATAAATTTCAGACCTACGATTATGTGGTTCAAAAGAAAAATGATTTTCTGCAATTCAATAAAAAAGAAATGCCTATCTGGGGTGCTTTTGATTTTCTGAATCAGTTGGTAGATGATTCAGACCCTGATACAGATCTTGACCAAATGCAACACCTTTTACAAACATCAGAAGCCATCAGAAATGATGGACATCCTGATTGGATGGTATTGGTAGGGCTGGTGCATGATATGGGCAAAGTATTGTGCCTCTTTGGCGAACCTCAATGGGGCGTAGTAGGAGATACCTTTCCGGTTGGTTGCGCTTATTCTGATAAAATAGTTTTTCCTGAATATTTTAAAAGTAATCCTGACTATACAGATGAAGTATATAAAACCAAATATGGGGTATATGAACCTAATTGTGGCTTAGATAAAGTGCATTTATCCTGGGGGCATGATGAATATGTTTACCATATGATGAAAGATTATATTCCTGAAGAGGGGCTTTATATGTTACGCTACCATTCATTCTACGCACAACACCGCGAAAATGCCTATGATCATTTGATGAATGAGCATGACAGAAAGCTATTTAAATGGGTAAACCTTTTCAACCCATATGACCTGTATTCAAAAAACCCCAACCAGAAAAGTTGGGATGAATTGAAACCGTATTACCAGGAACTGGTTGCAAAATATTTACCCGCTACCATTAAGTTTTAAAAGACTGATCCGATAAAAAAATATTCATCTTAATACTGCGAAACCCATTGTTCTGAGCGGTTTATTGGCAAAAATAATTGCCTTAAAGTTTGCTCGGAAAAGGAGGTTTCGCATTTTTTTGTAAACCTTGCATCATGAGAAAATTTCTAACAAATCTGTTACTTTGTCTTCCATCTTTCCTTTTTGCACAATCTGATCTTACATTATGGTACAAACAACCTGCTGCTGTTTGGACAGAAGCACTACCCGTAGGTAATGGTAGATTAGGCGCCATGATCTTTGGTAGGGTAGAAGAAGAACTTATACAATTAAATGAAGCAAGTTTATGGAGCGGGGGGCCTGTTAAGAAAAACCTTAACCCAACTGCATTTCCGTATCTTGCCAAAACCAGAGAGGCTTTGGCAAAAGGGCAATACGATTCTGCTGCCATTCTGGTAAAAAAAATGCAGGGAAGTTTTTCGGAAAGTTTTATGCCTTTGGCTGATTTACATATTAAACAGGATATAGGCAATGGCACTGTTATGGATTATTATCGTGACCTGAATATTCAGGATGCTGTTGCCTCTACCAGGTTTACGGTAAATGACACCAAATTTTCGCGCGAAATATTTGTATCTGCTCCTTCTCAGGTTATAGTAATTAAACTTACAGCCAGTAAAGCCAGGCAACTCAACTTGAACATTTCAACCAAAAGCCTGCTTCGTTTTACCAAGCTTGCGTCAAGTACAAATGAACTGCGTGTACTGGGTAAAGCGCCCGCACATGCAGATCCGCAATACCATTCAGGTAAAATACCGATTGTTTATGAAGATCTAACGGGTTGCAAGGGCATGCGTTTTGAATACATCATCAAAGCCACGTCTACAGAAGGAAATATTGTAACAGATACATCCGGTATACATATCAGTAATGCTTCTGATGTGCTGATAATGGTTTCGGCAGCTACCAGTTTTAATGGTTTTGATAAATGTCCGGATAGTGAAGGCAAGGATGAACATGCCATCGCAAAAAATAATTTAACAAAAGCGGAACAAAAAAAATACCCCCAACTATTAAGTGAACACTTAACTGATTTTCATCAATTTTTCAATAGGGTTTCATTGAAACTGGGGGATACTTCTCCGCAAGCTACAGATCCGAGTAATAAGATTCCTACTGATACAAGACTCGAAAATTATGCTAAAAAAGAAGACCATTCACTGGAGGCATTGTATTTCCAATTTGGCAGATACCTGATGATCTCATCATCCAGAACCAATAATGTACCCGCCAATTTGCAAGGTATCTGGAATCCCATCCTGCAACCACCATGGAGTAGTAACTATACCAGTAATATCAATGTAGAGATGAATTATTGGCCTGTAGAATCTACTAATCTCTCAGAGCTGCATCAACCATTACTCGGCTTCATCAAAAATGTTTCTGTTACCGGAAAAGAAACAGCAAGTACCTATTATCATACACGTGGCTGGCTGGTGCACCATAATACAGATATCTGGGCTATGAGTAATCCGGTAGGTGATTTTGGACAGGGTAGTCCAACCTGGGCCAATTGGTATATGGGCGGCAATTGGTTGAGCCGCCATTTATGGGAGCATTATTTATATACAGGCGATAAAGAGTTTTTAAAAGAAGTCTACCCTATCATGAAAGGTGCAGCCATGTTCACTTTGGACTGGTTAGTAAAAGATAAGAATGGTTATTGGGTTACTTCACCTGCAACATCTCCTGAAAATAATTACTATTATGATGGCAAAAAAAAAGGAGAAGTATCTGTGGCAACCACCATGGATATGGGAATAGTTCGTGATCTATTAACTAATATGATTGAAGCAGGAAAAGTATTGAAAACAGACAAACTATTTCAGGATACGCTGATAAGTGTAAAAGAAAAACTTTTGCCCTTTCAAATTGGTGCCAAGGGTCAATTGCAGGAATGGTACCAGGATTTTGAAGACGTAGACCCCCATCACCGCCATACTTCTCATCTCTATGCCTTACATCCGGCACAGGAAATATCTCCCTTAACTACACCTGCATTAAGTGAAGCTGCAAGAAGAACACTGGAACTGAGAGGAGATGACGGAACCGGTTGGAGCCTTGGCTGGAAAGTAAATATGTGGGCCCGTTTATTAGACGGTGATCATGCCTATACTTTGTACAGAAATCAGTTGAGGTTAACAAAAGAAAACAATACCAACTACAATAGAGGAGGTGGTGTGTACCCAAATTTATTTGATGCACATCCACCCTTTCAGATTGATGGAAATTTTGCAGGTACTGCCGGCCTGGCAGAAATGTTATTGCAAAGCCAGCTTGGTCAGGTATTTCTTTTACCCGCTTTGCCTGATGCCTGGAAAAGCGGATCTGTAAAGGGTTTGGTGGCAAGAGGTAATTTTGTAACTGATATTACATGGAAGGATAAAAAGCTGGAAAAAGCTTCCATACTTTCCCGTAATGGCGGTAAACTGATGATCAGATCTTTGGTGCCATTTACCATAAAAGGAGTATCAACTAAATCTGTTAAATCTTCCATTGGTTATACGGTTACGATACAATCGGAAAAGGGCAAAAGGTATGAGTTACAGAATGAGCTGTAATGAAATTATAATTATAGTAATAAAAGATAGATTCTGTCTATGAAAGCATTGATCTGTAAAGAACCATTTCATTTTGAATTTGCAGAGATACCTATACCTGAAAATAAACCAGGGTATACCTTATTAAAAATTAAACGCGTTGGCATTTGTGGAACTGATCTGCATGCTTTTGAAGGCACACAGCCTTATTTTACCTATCCCCGAATTTTAGGTCATGAACTGGCAGGAAAAATTGTTGAAACCAGGGCGAATGGATTTTCAGTTGGAGAAACTGTAAGCTTCATCCCCTATTTCTCCTGTGGTAACTGTATTGCCTGCAAAAATGGTAAACCTAATTGTTGTGCAACATTAAAAGTTTGTGGTGTACATATTGATGGGGGAATGACGGAATATTATTCTGTGCCTGATGATAGTTTACTGAAGAGTGAAGGTTTATCGCTGGATGAACTTGCATTGGTAGAACCCCTTGCAATAGGCGCACATGGCATACGCAGAGCGGGTATTTCGGAAGGCGAGTTTGTGTTGATCATCGGGGCAGGACCCATTGGATTGGGTGCTATGGAATTTGCCAGGATCGAAGGTGCACAGGTGATTGCCATGGATATGAATGCACAAAGACTTTCATTTAGTATAAGCAGATCCCTGGCGCATGCTACCGTTAATCCTTCAACCGAAAATGTACTCGAAAAGCTCATGCATATTACCAGTGGCAATATGCCCACAGTTGTGATAGATGCAACAGGAAACCTGAAAGCGATCAACCAGGCATTTAATTATATGAGTCACGGTGCACGTTATGTATTAATAGGGTTACAAAAAGGTGAAATTCAATTTAGTCACCCCGAGTTTCATAAAAGAGAGGGAACCCTGATGAGTAGCAGAAATGCTACCAGGATAGATTTCGAAAATGTAAGAAAATGCATCGTGGAGAAAAAAATAAACCCGGCTACCTATATTACCCATCGTACAGATTTTACAAATCTCCCCTCGGATTTCCCAACTTTTATCAATCCGGAAACAGGTGTTATCAAAGCAATGGTTTCTATTTAATGATTTTTTTAAAGTAACGTAAAGTTCATATTAGAACAACTTGCAACAAATTGGCTGCACGGCTTACATGAATTCATGTTAAAATAATATAAACATGGTTTTAATGTAACAGGGGAAAGATAATTTTATATGCGGTATGAAATGAATTCTTCCAGATAAGAATCAATCAATGCCTTTTAATAAATAGTTCGAAACACAATTTACAAAAACATGGATTCGGGAAAAATTAGCGAAACTGTTGACGAAATAATATCCTTATACGAGCTTCATGGAGGTAATGATTATATAGGAGAACCTGTTTCGCAGATCGAACATATGTGTCAATGTGCCCAACTTGCCGAAGCTCAGGGCTTTGATCAAGAAGTCATCTTAGCGGCTTTCTTTCATGATATTGGCCATTTATGTGAACATATCATGGAAGTATCTTTTATGGATGGTTTTGGTGTAACCGATCATGAAAAACTAGGAGCACAGTATTTAAAGGAAAAAGGCTTTTCAGAGAAAATTGCAAAACTGGTTGCATCACATGTGGCGGCTAAGCGATACCTTACTTTTCGCTTCCCTGATTATTTCGAAAACCTTTCTCCCGCAAGTAAGGAAACCCTGAATTTTCAGGGTGGTGTTATGACAGAACAGGAAGCGATCGCTTTTGAATTAGACCCGCTTTCACCCTTATATATTCAATTAAGAAAATGGGATGAACAGGCCAAATTAGAGCATATACCGTTACCTTCATTAGCGCACTACAAACAAATGATGGAACACCATTTAACCCATCAAATAAATAAAAATTAATCCATGCAAACCCAATTAGTTGTTTTTGATCTGGCAGGTACAACAGTTAGCGACAATGGCAACGTGAATGATGCTTTTCGGAATGCTTTTGCTTCAGCCGGAGTTGAAGTTACAAAATCGGAGGTTGACAAATTAATGGGCTACAGAAAAATAGAAGCCATTGAAATTGTTATCAACCAATATTTACCTGAACATACGGATAAGCAAACGCTCATTGATGATATTCATGAAGCGTTTAATGCAGATATGGTTTCATTTTATAAGAATGATCTTACCCTGCATGCATTACCTTTTGCAGAAGATACCTTTCAGTTATTGTATGATAAAGGCATAAAAGTTGCGCTGAATACCGGTTTTACCAGAAGAATTACCAATGCTATATTAGAAAGACTGGGTTGGAATAAAAATCCCTTTATCAGTCAGGTAATTTGCAGCGATGAAGTACCTCAAGGCAGACCACATGATTTTATGATCAAAGCCATTATGCATCAACAAGGAATAGACAATGCAGCCAGTGTGATGAAAGTGGGTGATACGGAAGTGGATGTTCAGGAAGGTAGAAATGCAGGATGTGGTTTGGTTGTATCAGTTACTACCGGTGCATATACAAGAGAACAACTGATTGGC
>CALRUV010000126.1:0-10482 GCA_943371455.1 Chitinophaga pinensis
AGGCTTACCAACATTACGGGCTGTCATTTTAGCCCAGATATTGGTTCCTACTTTATCCATGTTCATTTTAATAGCAATACGGCCTCTTTCGTCATAATCCTGTGTGGCACTGATACCTTCACCGCCAAGTTCAGCCTGACCGTTATCCAATGTTTTAATAGCATACAACATCAGGATATCTTTCAGATTGGGATCATTCAGTTCTGCTTTGCCGTACATGAATTGCAGGTTAGCCGGAAATTTGTTTTTCGCAAGATCCATTCTTAAGAAATCGTTCAATGTACCGGTATCTTTTGAAGGAATATAGCCAACAGCAGCAGGATAAACTGTTTTACCTCCCTGGTCTGCATAAGGCTGGGTAAACTGTATTAACCTAACAATAGGGTTGGTATTGGCTTTAATTTGTGTAGAGTCTATTTTGCTTCCTGTTTTGGCAACAGGTGTTGACAAGGCTGAAATGGTAGCTGTTTTAGAAGTATCGGCTTTCGCACCAGCAGTAACAACAGCTTTTAAAGTTGCTGTATCCAGTTCAGGTTTTTTTGCGGTAGTGTCTGCCGGAGTTACACCATTAAGGTATTCCTGAACAGCTTTATCAGCAGCAACCAAACCATTTTGTAATTCTTTGCTTTCAAAAGTATATACTTCAAAAAACTGAAGGTTTGCAGTTGATTGTAAGAAGGCACGTACCCTTTCCTTATCTGTAACGCCTGCTAATTCAATGCTGATGATCCCTTTGGCTGGATCCGGGTTGATATTAGGAGAAGCAACCCCAAATCGGTCGATACGTGTACGTAGGATGCGGTATGTTGTATTAAATGCGATATTTGCCTGGTCTTTCAAATAAGCAGTAACCGCATCATCACTATCGTCAAATTTCACTTTACTGTTACTACGTGCAGCAAAGAAAGGAGCTAATTTTAAGTTTGGGTTCACTGTCTTCAGTTCTTCACGGAACAAAGTGATCAAATCTGCGCCACTATTGGCTTTACGGGCAACAGCTTGGGCAATTGCTTTATTAAATTGTACGTCTTTGGTATAATTGGCGAGCGACTTGATCAAACCATCCAGTCCAACTTCCATAGTCACACTCATACCACCCTGTAAGTCGAGACCGAGCATCAATTCCTTATCTTTTGCATCACGATAAGTAGTTAAACCAAAAACTAATTTGGTTTCTTTGGTGCTGTCTAACAAACGCTTAAGCCTCTCTCTTTTTACATCTTCCAAACTATCTGCATATGCAGACTGAAGTTCTTTGTTACCGGGGTATTTAATTTCCGGAGAAGGAAAGCGGCTCATCCAGGAGCTGGCTTTTTTATCCATTGCACTTTCATGGTTCTTAACGATCCATGTAAAGGATAATTGATAAATACAGATTAAAATCAAAGCAATCGCAAAAAATCGCACTAAACCTTTCAGTTGCATATTCGTAACGGTTTATTATTTTTTAGAGCGGCAAAGATAGGGGAATGGGAATGAAATTTGGTATACCCAATTCAGAATGCCTTTACCTAAAGAAATGACTTGGCGTGGCAAAGCCCTTAAAATTGATTTTTAACGAAATTCCACCTAACCAATGACATTTTGTTTGGGGCTATTCAGGTTATTTAACGTCAGTTAAAGTAACATCAAAAAATAAGGGAGTATTAGGCGCAATGGTAGGTGGGTACCCGGTACAACTATAAGCCAGAGCAGAAGGGATAATCAATTTGATCCTTCCCCCTTTTTTAATCAGTTTGATCCCTATTTTCCATCCATCGATCACACCTGATAAGGAAAAAGAAATAGGGTTAGCTGTAGCGTCGAAAGTGGCACCACTCAATAGTTTTCCAGTGTAAACACAGGAAACAGTGGATGTTGCCACAGGATTTGCACCGGTTCCGGGTAAAATTATTTCATATAATAATCCGCTTGGGTCTTCCTGGTAATTGATACTATTGGCCGTGCAATATGCCACTAATTGGGCTTTTTCGGAAGATATAGCCGCTGGCTGACAGCCACTTGTATCCGTTTTACTGCAGGAACCAAATAGAAACACACTTAAAACTAGAACGGATAACAATACTTTTCTCATGAACATTTATTTATATAGACTTAAGATTATGAAATTTGGCTGCTTCTGATGTCGGAATTCCTTCTTTTTTTTGCGGCCATTAGCTCAAGAAAACGTTGTTCCTGCATTTCCCATCGGAATTTCCGGTACATAAATGCCATGAAAACGGAGATAATCAGGATAGAAAGAACCAAAACCATGGAACTTAGTTTGGAATTGGCAACCATACTCGCTCTTTCATACCAACCAGATTCAATTACAATGATCAAACTGATACCAATAAATAATCCGGAAGACAATCCAATGATAAATGGTTTTGCACTGCTTTTCTCTTTTAATCGGTTTTTGGTCCAATAAGAAAGAAAAGCTTCATTTTCGGCTACTGACATAATGCAAAAGTAAACTAACATCAAATACAAATGAAAATGCAAGCATAAGTAGCATACATTGTTGATGCAAATTATTCACAGGAAAAAACTATTTTCGGTATTTACGATTGCTTAAAACTTATCCTATGGAGTTTTGCAGAAAATATGGGATCAGGCTATTTTTCTTGGCACTAATACTTCATTGCGTTTTTATATACTTAGAAATGAATGGATTACGTATGGTAACCAAACTTTTATTGTTGCCCATTCTTATCATTTACCTTACTGCTCATCAACAAAAGGATAGTCCAAAAATTAGTTTACTGGCTTCTTTTGGTCTTTTATTTTCATTTTTTGGTGATTACCTTTTGGGGCTTAGTGGAGAATTATTTTTTTTAACGGGAATGATCGCTTTCATGTGTACCCATATTTGCAACAGTATTTACTTTATAAAACTTCAGCAAAAGCCAGATAGTAAAAATGGGTTTAACGTTCTAGGCATAACTGCCATTATTTTAGCTTTTCTTATTTTTCTAATTTATAACCAGATAGCTGCCAATTTAGGTGATTTTAAAATTCCTATCCAGGTTTATATGCTGGTAATCGCGGTGATGGCTTTTTTGGCAGCAGGAATCAGCCGGAAGAAAATGTATGCAAAACTTGCTTTAAGAAGTTTTATCCCAGGCGCTTTGTTCTTTGTAAGTTCAGATGCGATTCTGGCTCTTAATAAATTCGCCCTTCATTCATCCCTTCTAGACATTCCAGTAATGGTTACCTATGCTTTAGCCCAGTATTTCCTGGTTACAGGATTTAAAGAGATTCAATTGATGAAGGGAAATTAAATAAAGGCAAAATATTCTGAAATATGAATAAATTACTCAATAAGATTATCCCTTATATATATTGGATTTTTGCCTGCATAACAGCTGTATGTTACTACTTTCAGTTAGACTACCTACTAATATTTAAACCTTTATTACTTCCTATACTTTTTGTTTTTTTATTGATCAATGACAAACAAATAGGGAAACCCTATTTTAAATTGTATTTCTATATCGGGCTGCTTTTTGCCTATTTTGGAGATATATTCCTCATCATTGTTAGTGATACATTTTTTCTCACAGGTATGATTGCCTTTTTATTGATGATTATCTGTTACAGCCTTTATTTTTTCCGTTATGTCCATTTTGCAAAAAAAGATTTTCCTTTTTTATTGCTTCAAATAATCGTTATCGGAGCTATAGCTTATAATCTCTTTGGCATTCTTGATCAAGGATTAGGGTTTTATAGGATTCATATCATTGTATATATAGTATTTATTTCCATACTTTTTCTACTGATTATAAATAGTGCACGTAATCCAGCAATAAAGCCTACAGTTATCCGGTATTTTATTCCTGCCATTTCCTCATTTGTTGTTCAAAATTGCCTGATCGTTTTAAATAAATTCCAGGATGGTCTAATTGGAGACAACAATGGCTTTGTGCTGACTATTTACTGTTTGTCGCAATTTCTTTTTGTTAAAGGTTTTGCGAAAGCTCACCACTTAGTAAAATAAGAAGACCCTGCAAATGCAGGGTCTTCTTATAAATTAGAGATTTGTATGATGATTAATAACCACCCATACCGCCCATATCAGGTGCACCACCATGTGCATGTGGCGCTTCAGCTTTTGGCTTATCAGCAATCACACACTCAGTAGTTAATAGCATCGCTGCGATAGAAGCCGCATTCTCCAAAGCAACACGTGTTACTTTAGTAGGATCAATTACACCTGCTTTGAACAGGTTCTCATACACTTCTGTACGAGCATTGAATCCGAAATCTGCTTTACCTTCTTTCACTTTCTGAACAACAATAGAACCTTCAATACCGCTATTGATAACAATCTGGCGTAAAGGCTCTTCAATGGCTCTTTTTACAATCTGGATACCGGTAGTTTCGTCTTCGTTGGCACCTTTCAGCTTTTCCAAGCTTTCTACAGCACGGATATAAGCAACGCCACCACCTGGTACAATTCCTTCTTCAACAGCAGCTCTGGTTGCGTGTAATGCGTCGTCAACGCGGTCTTTCTTCTCTTTCATTTCCACTTCTGTTGCTGCACCTACATACAATACAGCCACACCACCGCTTAATTTAGCCAAACGCTCCTGTAATTTTTCACGATCATAATCAGAAGTAGTGTTTTCTACCTGCGCTTTGATCTGATTTACACGGGCTACGATATCCGCTTTTTTACCTTTTCCACCAACTACGATGGTATTGTCTTTATCGATAGTTACAGAAGCAGCAGAACCTAAATAAGTAAGGTCAGCATTTTCCAGTTTGAAACCTTGTTCTTCGCTAACAACGATACCTGCAGTTAAGATTGCGATATCGGTTAACATTTCCTTTCTGCGGTCGCCAAAGCCAGGAGCTTTAACAGCAGCCACTTTCAGGGTACCACGTAATTTATTTACAACCAGTGTAGCCAATGCTTCACCTTCCAGGTCTTCAGCAATGATCAACAATGGACGGCCGCTTTGAGCCACTTTCTCCAGAATATGCAGGATATCTTTCATAGCACTGATCTTCTTATCGTAGATCAGGATATAAGGATTCTGTAATTCCACTTCCATTTTCTCGCTATTGGTAACAAAATAGGGAGAAATATAACCACGGTCGAATTGCATACCTTCCACAACATCAACAGTAGTATCGGTTCCTTTGGCTTCTTCTACAGTGATAACACCTTCTTTACCTACTTTAGACATAGCAGTAGCAATCAGTTTGCCAATTTCGCTATCGCTATTAGCAGAGATAGTAGCAACCTGCTCAATTTTCTTGGTATCATTTCCAACAGCCTGTGATTGTGCTTTCAAGCTCTCAATTACTTTGGCTACGGCTTTGTCGATACCACGCTTCAGGTCCATAGGATTGGCTCCGGCAGCAACGTTCTTCAAACCTTCACTAATAATACTTTGGGCCAATACAGTTGCAGTAGTAGTGCCATCACCTGCAATATCTGCAGTTTTAGAAGCTACTTCTTTCACCATCTGGGCACCCATATTTTCAACCAGGTCTTCCAGTTCAATTTCTTTGGCTACGGTTACACCATCTTTGGTAACCTGTGGTGCACCAAATTTTTTCTCAATTACCACATTACGGCCTTTTGGTCCAAGGGTAACTTTTACAGCGTTGGCAAGGATGTCAACACCTTTTTTCATTTTGTTTCTTGCTTCGATATCGAAGAATATCTGTTTTGACATAGTTGGGAATTTGAAAATTTGAAAATTTAAAAATTTTTAGGGTTTGAAAAATTGAAGCGGCTAATTGTAAATCATTAGCACATTTTCAAATTTTCAAATTAAATGATCGCAAGTATATCGCTTTCACGCATGATCAGTAAATCCTGACCTTCGATCTGGATTTCAGTACCGGCATATTTGCCATACAAAACGGTATCACCCACTTTTACAGTTACGGGCTCGTCTTTTTTGCCCACGCCGGCAGCCACTATGGTGCCACGTTGTGGTTTTTCTTTCGCTGTATCCGGGATAATGATTCCGCCTGCAGTTTTTTCTTCAGCAGCGGCAGGCTTAACAATTACTCTGTCATGCAGAGGAGTAACGTTGAGTTTTTTTGCCATACGTTATAGGTTTTTAATTGATTGAATTAATAATTACATTCCCTTCACCTCGATTTTTATGCCATATAGGCAATTCAGGTCAAATTTTCAGCAAAGGTCTTCTTTCAGATGCCCACAAGGCATAGTATGTCAGAAACGCGGCAAAGATGCAGTATGTTTTTCATTGTAACCGTGTCAAAATTGCATACCCCAAGCTGGTTAAAAGCAGGCTATGGGACAAAATTGGGCAAATGTGTTTTTAGTTCTGTCATTTACGCCTATTTCATTTTGCTTAGCCCCCTGAATGCAATACATTTGCCGCCTCGAACCAGTTCTTAATAAATGATCAGTAGAAGAAATATCCGTGTAAAAGTGATGCAGTTACTCTATATGATAGAAGCTGCAGATAACACGATTGCTTTTAAAAACCCAGTTGATGCCTTGAAAAAGCAGTTCGACAGGAGCCGTGAACTATTTGTTTACCTTCTTTATTTCCTCACAGAAGTAGCAAGATATGCAGAAACAAGTGCGGTCCAAAGGGCCTCCCGTAATCTGCCCTCTGCAGAAGATTTGAACGTAAATGTAAAAATAGCAGGGAATGAATTTTTATGGACGATCCTCGAAAATCCAAGTTTCAAACAAGCCATTGAACTGGATGGTCCGGATAAAATAATCGACAGGGAGTTGCTTAAGAAGATTTACACAGATCTTACAGAAACTGACAAGTATAAAGAGTATATCCATTTACTTAGCAGGGAAAAAGCCAAAGAAAAAGAGATCATCAAACTGATTTTTACCCAATTGATGCTTCCCAATGAGTCTTTCATCAATCACCTGGAAGAGCTCTTTAATAATTGGGACGATGATGCAGAAATGATGGATCAACTAATGTTGAATTACCTGCAAAAACCCCATGCATATCATCTGCAGGAAATGGTTGGGTTAGAAAAATGGGATTTTGCCAGAAACCTGCTCAATACCACATTGGAAAAGAAGGAATATTGTGCCGAATTGATCAAACCAAAATTGAAGAACTGGGATGCGGAAAGGATAGCCCAATTAGACATGGTGCTGATGCGCATGGGAGTATGTGAATTACTCTATTTTGAAACCATTCCCACTAAAGTCACCATCAATGAATATATCGATCTGGCAAAGGAATACAGTACACCACAGAGCGGTCAGTTTGTAAATGGGATATTAGACAGTATACACAAAGAAATGGTAGAGTCCGGCAAGATCCGTAAGGTAGATTTTAAACAAAAAGCATAATACAAAAGCTTTATTGGCTAACACTTATATTTACGCTGTCAAATAATTATAATTCATTATCATAATCCATAAAAACAAATAGAAATGTTGCAATTGAATTTTATTTTACTCCAGGCTGCTGCAGGTGGCGGCGGAATGGTACAATTATTATTGATGGGCGGAATCATTTTAGTATTCTGGCTTTTTATGATTCGTCCTCAAGCTAAAAAAGCAAAAGAGCAGAAGAAATTTGTAGAGAACATGCAGAAAGGGGATAAAGTGGTTACCATCGCCGGTATCCATGGAACCATCAACAAAATCAATGAAGATAACACCCTGCAACTGGAAGTTAGTCCGGGAAGTTACCTGAAAATTGAAAAATCTACTATCAGTATGGAATGGTCTGCCGCTATCAACAAAGCACAGGCTTAGTTCGCTGCTTAAATATTTGAACCGGGTGTATGTCACCCGGTTTTTTTATGCCCGATAATGAGTTTATCCATAAGTTTGATAACTTTCCTATCAATTCAATTTTAAAGTAATCAGCTTGTCTCTAAAAATTGGTTTAACCGGCGGTATTGGTAGTGGTAAAAGTACGGTAGCACATATTTTTAAAGTGCTTGGGATTCCTGTATTTGATGCAGATAAGGAAGCCAAAGAAATTATGTCGTCTGACCCTGATCTCCGAGCACAACTCATTAGGCAATTTGGTAAGGACACCTATATAGATGGTCAACTAAATAGAAAATACCTTTCCCATATTGTTTTCAATGATCCCTTTCAACTACAACAGTTAAATGCATTGGTGCATCCAGTTACGATAGCCGCAGCCGAAAATTGGACAAATGCACAAACCACGCCCTATACCATAAAAGAAGCTGCTTTGTTTTTTGAAGCTGGTTCAGCCATTGGGATAGATTATATGGTGGGTGTATTTGCCCCCAAACACCAGCGGATCAAAAGAGTAATGGATAGAGATGGATTTAGCAGGGAAGAAGTTATACAAAGAATGGATAAGCAGATCGCAGATGAAATAAAAATGCGTTTATGTGATTTTGTCATTATGAATGATGAACAGCACCTCCTGATCCCACAGGTTTTGCAATTGCACCAGCAATTCCTGGAAGAATCAGTTAATCCTGTTTAAATTAGTAAGCATTAAAAAATAATGGAATTAGTATTAAGCGAATTGAAAAATAAAACACAAACCATGTTTGCAGAAACACCTGATCCACCTTATTATGCTGTTATCTTTAGTTCCGAAAGAACCGGGGTGGAAGAAGGTTATGCATCTACTGCTACCCGTATGGTAGAACTTGCCGCACTACAGCCTGGATATTTGGGTCATGAATCTGCGAGGGAGGGGATGGGTATAACAGTTTCCTACTGGCGTTCACTGGCAGATATCCATCAATGGAAGCAACAAACAGAACACCTGATTGCCCAGGAAAATGGCCGGCAAAAATGGTATGAAAATTATGTAACCAGGATATGCAAGGTTGAAAGAGATTACCGTTTCAGTAAAAAGGGGTAATTAAATCAAATCAACACTTGCCAGATGATTCAGGTGATTTATAAAGTAGTATACTTTTATCAATCAGTTTTTTTCTATATAATGAAGTAAAAAATAGCCATAACCTTACTCACTTCGAAATATACATTTTGAAATTGCATAAAAAAACAATAGGTCTTTTGATCGCATTCTTACTTGTATTACTATCTTTTTATCTGTTGGCATTTGTGTGGATTATTCCCAAAACTGCCAGTCTTGCCATACCGGGGAAATGGCGTTTGATTCCGCTCCATCAATCAAAAATAACAGCTATTGATTATTTTGGTAATCCTTTTGATAGTGGCATTAATCAAAGCAAATCCTTTCTTAGCTGGAAAGCAGGTTCAAAAGACCAGCTGTATACATTGAGGTTACATTATGAATCTGATACCCTTGCTGCAGGATATGATATCAGGTATCATTATAAAAAATGGTTTGTTGTCAAAGATTATTTGATCGATTCTTTTGCTATAAATGAATAGGAAATATTGGGTAGTTATTTGGTGATTTTATAACACCATCGTTTTAATTTTCCTTCAAAGTCGAAGGGGGTAGTGGCTTTTGTAATATCTTTTATTTCTGTTGCTTGAATCCCTTCTTTTTCAAAAACAAATCTGGTAAAATTGGTACTAAAAAAAACAATCCCACCCGGAGAAGTGGCTTTCAGTACATCATTGATCAATTCCACATGATCCCGCTGAATATCCAGAAAATCTTTCATTCGTTTACTGTTGCTAAAAGTAGGCGGGTCTAAAATAACCAGGTCAAAACTTTCCGGTTTCAGTGATTTCAGGTATTGCAAAACATCTGCATGGTGAAATACAAATTTGTCTGGATCCTTCAACTGATTGATTGCAAAATTATCTTCTGCCCAGCTGAGATAGGTTTTGGATAAGTCTACAGAAGTTACTGATAATGCATCTCCCGCTGCTGCATACACAGAGAATGAGCCGGTATAGCAAAAAAGATTGAGCACACGCTTTTGCTTGCTTAATTCTCTTACCATTTGTCGGGTAATTCTATGATCGAGAAATAATCCGGTATCCAGGTAATCGGAGAGGTTTACCTGAAATTTTAAATCATTTTCAATAACCGTAAAAAATACCTCCTTTTCGTCCAGTTTTTCATATTGTCCTTCCCGGTGCGACATTCTTTTGCGTTGCCTGATATACATCATCGAAATATCGATACCGGTTATCGCTGCTATTGTTTGTAAGCATTGATCCAGCCAGAGCTCATGCTCCTCATCCGTCATGCCATGTCTGCGCAGGTATTCTGCCAGGTAAATCTTATCCTCATACAATTCTATACAGAATGGGAATTCGGGTAAATCATGGTCGTAGATCCGGTAACAGGAAACCTGCATGCGCTTTGCCTGCTTACTTCGGTGCTTGAACACTTTGGTAAGCCGGTTTTGGAACATGACAGATTTTGGGAATTCAGACATGATTTGTTTTGGGTATAATATATTGCTTAAAAAAAGCCGCAGATACGCAGATTAAATCAAATCTGCGTATCTGCGGCTAAAAATCCATCTATTTCAACTTAGCCAAAGCCTCAGAAATCCTAGCCCAGGCTCTCTCGATATTGGTCATGCTATTTGCAAATGAAAAGCGCACACAATGGGGTTCTCCAAAAGCATCACCCATAA
>CALRUV010000127.1:0-10476 GCA_943371455.1 Chitinophaga pinensis
CCCAATGCCCATCTGTGTAAGCAATTCATCCGTTTGGTAATAAGTTGTTTCCGGAAAATTTTCTGCTGCCTGTTTAATTGTTTTTCGGTCGGCTGCTGTAAAAGCACGTAAAGCATGTTGTACTTTCAATCCAAGTTGACTTAAAATAGAAGCGGGAATATCCTGTGGGTTTTGTGTACAGAAATAAATACCAATGCCTTTAGACCTGATAAGTTTAATGATAGTTTCAATTTGTTGTAACAATGCATCAGATGCTTCCTTAAAAACAAGGTGTGCTTCATCTATAAATAATACCAATTTGGGACGGTCCATATCCCCTTCTTCCGGGCAACTGGCATATAATTCGGCCAGGAGTTGCAACATAAAGGTAGAAAATAGTTTAGGCCTGTCCTGCATATCTGTAACCCGCAATACACTGATCATTCCTCTCCCATCATCGCTGATTCGCATAAGGTCGTCTACTTCAAAACTCTTTTCGCCAAAAAAAACATCTGCTCCCTGCTGCTGCAGTTCTATTACTTTTCTTAGAATTGTACCCGTTGAAGAAGTAGAAATTTTACCATATTCTTTTTCTATTTCTTTCTTGCCTTCATCGCCAATAAATTGTAACACTTTAATAAAATCCTTCAGATTCAATAAAGGCATTCTATTGTCATCACAATATTTAAAGATGATGGCTACCAGTCCGCCCTGCGTATCATTCAAATCAAGGATCTTACTAAGCAATACTGGTCCAAACTCACTTACAGTTGCTCTAAGCCTGATCCCCTTTTCATTACTCAGTGTTAAGAGTTCTGTTGGATAAGCAGCAGCTTTCCAATCGATTTGCAGTATCTGGCTGCGTTCTTTAATTTTTTCGTTTAGGGTACCTGATGCAGCAATACCGCTCAGGTCTCCTTTAATATCCATCAATAAAACAGGTACACTATTATCGCTAAGGCATTCGCTGATAACCTGTAAAGTTTTGGTTTTACCGGTACCTGTAGCACCCGCGATCAAGCCATGCCTGTTCAGTGTTTTTAAAGGCAGAAAAATATCAGCACCGGTAACCACTTTCCCATCCAGCATACCACAACCGATCTTTACCTTTTCGCCTTTAAAAAGGTAACCTGCATTAACTGCTGCTAAAAATTCTGACTGCTCTGCCATAAAAAAGAATTGTTTATTAAAACTAACTGTTTGATGTTAAATGTATAGGTCCCTGCTTGTAAAAAATAATAGATCTGATCAGAGTTCTTCTTCTCTTTCCAGTAAAAGAATGGCTCCCTGTGGTACAATAAAATATTTCTCATTTTCATACATCACTTCCGTAGCGCCACTCATTAAAAAAATAGCCAGATCACCTTCCTTTGCTTGTAGCGGCAGGTATTTCACCGTTTCCTCTTCTGTCTTCCATGGCTCATCATCTGCGGGCATGGGTATGGCATAACCAGGGCCAGTTTTAATGATGGTTCCCTGTTGCACTTTTTCTTTTTCCTGAACACCGGGAGGCAGGTATAAGCCGCTGCTGGTTTGGTCATGCGGTCTTGAGGGACGAATCAGCACACGGTCACCGATGATGATTAGTTTCTTAAGTTTATTATCATGGGTTAAAAGCATGCCCTAATTTATGTTGTGAGATTTACGCCTACTAAAATAAGTGATTTATGCACTAAAAGAATAATGAAATGTAACATATTACGATCACTTTTACAGCAGGTTCCTTATTTAGATATCCTTAACTATAATGGGTATCTTTAACAAAAGATTGCATCAAGAGGTTGTGAATTGGCACTCTTTTATCTTTATTTCACGTTAAATACTTAACACAATGGAAGACAAAAAAAGTAAAATACTATTATGCGAAGATGATACCAACCTGGGCATGGTATTAAAAAACTATCTGGAGTTAAATGATTATGAAGTAACACTGGAAAGAGATGGCCGTCTTGGACTGGCAGCTTTTCAACGTGAAAAATATGATATCTGCCTTTTAGATGTTATGATGCCCAATATGGATGGCTTTACACTTGCGGAAGAAATTAGGGATGTTGATCCGGATATACCTTTGTTTTTTCTGAGTGCTAAAACCATGAAAGATGATATCATTCAGGGTTATAAGCTTGGTGCAGATGACTATATCACCAAACCCTTTGATAGTGAGGTTTTGATGTTAAAAATTAAAGCCATCCTGAAAAGGAATGAAGAAGAAAATCGTGTGAATGATAATATTGAATTCGACCTGGGCAGATACCACTTCAATCCCAAACTGCGTGAGCTGAAACATGATACCATGACGCAAACATTGTCTCCCAAAGAAAATGAATTGCTTAAAATGCTGGCAGAGCATAAGAACGACCTTTTGCCTCGTGAAAGAGCATTGAAAAAAATCTGGGGCAGTGATACTTATTTCAATGGAAGAAGTATGGATGTATATATTGCCAAGTTAAGAAAGTATCTGAAAGATGATACTGATATAGAGATCGTAAATATCCATGGTAATGGCTTCAGGTTAGTGGCGCCATAAGCTGCAGCTATATATATTATTGAAAGGAAAATGCCTCTGCTTTGTAGGGGTATTTTTTTGCCACAGATTACACTGATTTCACAGATTACACAGACCTATTTGCAAGCAGGTTTCACAGATGATAGAGTAGCCGATTTTATTATTAAGAGAATAGATTTGATTGATTACCTGTAATGGGTTTACGGCCCATGTGGGTGTAGGCTTTTGCAGTAACTTCTCTGCCTCTGGGTGTCCTCTGTAAAAAACCTTCTTGTATCAAGAATGGCTCATACACTTCTTCTATCGTGCCTGCTTCTTCTCCTACTGCAGTTGCAATAGTAGTGAGGCCAACGGGCCCACCCTTAAATTTATCAATGATTGCCGCCAGGATACGGTTATCCATTTCATCCAGTCCATGTGCATCTACATTCAATGCTTTTAAGGAATGTTGTGTGATGCCCATATCAATTTTACCATCATTCAAAACCTGTGCAAAATCACGCACCCTTCGCAACAAACTATTCGCAATTCTGGGTGTGCCCCTGCTTCTGCGCGCTATTTCATAAGATGCTTCTGAACTAATTTCTGTTTGCAATATGGCGGCACTTCTCTCAATGATCTTTTTTAAGGTATCGGCATGGTAATATTCCAGTCTTGATTTAATGCCAAATCTCGACAAAAGTGGGGCTGTTAGTAAACCACTTCGGGTAGTAGCACCAACTAGTGTAAAAGGGTTCAAATTAATTTGAATACTTCTGGCATTGGGTCCGGTATCTATCATGATATCGATCCTGAAATCTTCCATTGCAGCATAGAGGTATTCTTCTACTACAGTACTCAAACGATGAATTTCATCAATAAACAATACATCATTGGGTTGCAAATTGGTAAGCAGTCCAGCCAGATCACCCGGTTTTTCTATAACGGGGCCTGATGTTTCTTTGATATTAACCCCCAATTCATTTGCCACAATTCTACTCAAGGTAGTTTTACCCAATCCAGGAGGACCATGAAAAAGTATATGGTCCAATGCCTCACCCCTTAATTTGGCTGCTTTAATGAAAATGATCAGGTTTTCAATTAACTGTGGCTGTCCGGAAAAATCATCAATCTCTCTTGGCCGAATCGTATTTTCAAATTCCTTTTCGGCCGGCGAAAGTGAAGAGGGCTCATTTTGTGGAAAGCTGTTCGGCATAGTTTTCAAAAATACAAAATAGTATCCATCAAAGTTTGATAGGGTTGATTAGGTCTGTTAGATTATTCTCTAATTTCAATCATGACATTTACAGATTTTAAAGAAAGTCTTACTAAATCATCCCCTCCAGCAGGTGCCCACATTCTATTGGTTTCCTTATGGTACGATGCAAAAAATGATTGGCAGAAAGCACACGAACTAATTAATGACCTCAATGGAACAAATGCTGCCTGGGTGCATGCTTACTTACATCGCAAGGAAGGTGATACAGGCAATGCGGCATATTGGTATAGAAGAGCAGGTAAACCCACTACCCATAAGGGTTTTGAGGAAGAATGGACAGAAATTACACATGCTTTACTGCAAATGGCATCATCCTGAGTATGCTATCCGGGTCTGGACAATTATTAAGGTAATATTCCCGCTCACTTAATTTACATACGCCCGGATAATCCCCATATTTTCCTTCCATATCGCTAATCAATTGAAAATGCAGGTGTGGCGGCCAATGGCCATTTTCTGCTGGTTCTCCAAAATGAGCAATTAATTCACCTGCCTTAATATTTTTTCCTGGAGTTAGATCTTTTAGGTCTTTTAAAGACAGATGCCCGTATAAAGTATGAAAGGTTATACCATTAAATTCATGTTTTAAAATGATGGTGGCGCCATAATCGCCAAAATGATCATTGAAAGCAAAGCTGTGTATCTCCCCTTGTATGGGTGCGAAAACTTGGGTACCCGATTCTCCCCAAATATCAATACCCAGATGTAATCTACGTGGTTCCTCACCTTCAACAATGGCATTAAAAACTTTGCTCCTGGCGTAAACTGTGCGATGCTCATTATATCCGCCAACACCATAACGGGCACCCGAATTGCGTATGGTTGTTGTAATAAAAGATGTAAAATATTCGGTGTGATCTAAAATATCAGAACTAAGTAATTGATTTTTTTCTGTGAAATCGAGCTGCAATAATTTATCAATTGCAGCATCGAAAGGAACAATTTTTTCAACTACCAGGTTCTTTAACCAAGAATATTGCATCTATACATTATTGAATTAAAAAATAAATCACCATTCTCCTCTTATCTTTTGTATGCGTAGGTATTTCTGAGCACCCATTTATTTTCCCCATCAAAAAGAACTTCTTTTTTGATTTCAAAACCTTCTTTTCCCATTGTATAGGTATAACGCAGAATGGCATTTTTGTGATCATTTCCATCCTGACCTTTTCTTTCTGCTACTATTTGCAGTTGACCATCTGTTAATACTTTCCTACTCATAACCGTTAAATCATTGAGCTTTTTACCATTTTCACTAATCTTAAAAGTGTCTATACCATTCGCTTTTGGCTCATCTGGGTAAGAGACATTTTGAATAATTTCATTTGGATTTTTTGGGTTGATTTTAGTAGATATCTTGGCCGGCATGGTATAAGGTTTTCCGGTACTGTAATCTAGATAAGTTAGACTACCATTCATCTGGCCAAAAATTACGGTAAAGTCACCCGCTTTCACCTCCGGCTTCTGCTGAGCTACAAGTGAAGTAAAAAATAAAATAGAAAGCGTTACAAAAATTGTTTTCATGCTGTTCATTTTTTGAAGTTATTAAAAAAATAGATGCCTTATTTAATTCTGTTCATTTCATCTTGCGCGCCTGAATTTCTGTTATCAGCTGACTTGATTTTACTATTCCCAAATCTTAAAGAGAATCCCAAGCTAATATTTCTACTTTCCCATTTACGATAGGTATTCATTTGCAGATTGCTTGTTTCTGCTGTTTGCACCCATTGTTGGGTATTGAAAAGATCGCTAACTGCAAGTTTAAAAGTTCCCTTATCGTTCCAAACCTTTTTGCTTATGCCAAAATTTACACTGGTAAAGGGTTTTGAACGATAGATAGTAGTGGTATTTTGGTAATTGAACCAAGCAGAGAGTTCAGCTTTCCAGCCTTTGGTAAAGCTGAATCCATTATTGATATAACCATTAAAGCCCCAACTGCTTTGCATCATTTGTTCTTGCAAACCATAACCGTTCAGTTTAAAGTCAAATTTTTGGTAAAAGGGTTCAGCAGATGCATATATATTCCACCATTTTTTAGGTTCAAAAGAAGTGCTCAAACTGATATGAAACATTTTTCTGGCACCTGCATTTTGCGGAATATTAATGGTTTTATTTTTATCCTGATAAGTAAGAAACTCAATAAAATTGGCGGTTTCAGCATACTTCAATTTGAGAGCATGTGCAAATTGATAGGTATAACTTAATTCCACACTATGTGTGATTTCCGGTAGCAAATAAGGATTGCCTTGCTCACTGTTAAAAGCATCCAGCACATAAACAAATGGGTTTTGATCCTGATAACCTGGTCTGTCAATCCTTTTATTGTAAACCAAACCCAAACTATTTTCTTCATTCATGTTAAATTGTAACAAAATGGTTGGAAATAAATTCAGGTATGAAGTATCTGGTTTTTGTGATTGCTGATTTTTTAAATCTGTTGAAATACCTTTTACACGAGTAGCTTCTGCTCTTAAGCCAAGCTGCCATTGCCATTTTTTGGCTTGGTGATTTACACTTGCATATGCTGCATGAATTTGTTCATTGAATTGAAACTGATTGGTTCTGCCTATATCCTTTATCCATGTTGAACCTGTAAGTTGTTGCACTAGTAAAGTATTTTCGGTTTGTGTAAAAACCGACTTTGCCCCTATCTCAAGTTTATTTTTCTCATTTAATTTATATGCATAATCAATTTTCACACTTTTGATACTGATTGCAATGGCAGCATTATTTTCGGAAACATTATTGGCAAATATTTTACCTGTTTGTTCCTGAAATTCATTGAAAACAGTGTTGTTCAAACCTGATTGAAATAGCGTATAATCAGCATCAATCGTTAATTCTTTACCCGCTGATTCAATATATCTATAATTCAGGTTCCAATTATTTCTATGGTTCTTAAAGGGAGCGATACTTCTGTTAAGCACATTTGTATCGGCAGCAATGGGATCCTGCATCAATGTTTTATTGGTATTATCCATTCCTGTATATCTGCTATTATACATCCACATGATTCCTATAGTGCTTTTTTTGTTTAACTGATAATCAACACCTGTTCGTATACTGGCACTATTGAAAGCATCTCGCTCTTTACCTTCCTGATGATATTCTTTAGTATCTGTAATTCTTTTATTGGTTACTTGGGTGTATTGTAAGCCATTGTTGATACTCATATTGGTATAAGCATTTAATTTTGGCATTTTAGCATTGACAGACAGTGATCCATTTTCTCTTGCATGGGTACTTTGGGTAACAGAACCAGACAGGCTGCCATTAATACCTTTTGTAATACTTTTCTTTAGTTTGATATTGATGATGCCTGCATTACCTGCCGCATCATATTTTGCAGCAGGATTTCGGATGAATTCAATATCACGGATATTGTCTGATTCAATACTTTTAAGCAGTTGTGCCAAATCAGTTCCATCTAATTGTGTATTTCTGCCATCAATTAAAACGGTAACGCCTGTTTTTCCACCCATTTGAATATTATCATTGGGGTCTATAACAATTCCATGTGCCGACTTGAAAACTTCCCAGGCATTTTCTCCTGCACTGGCTGGACGGTTTTCCATATTCATCACAGTTTTGTCGGGCGATATTTGTATAAAAGGCTTCTTAGAAACAACAGTAATCGAATCAGTCTTTTTAGCAAATAAGGTATCCTTTCCTATGAATGACTGTCCCAATAACGAACTAGAAATGAAAAGAGAGAAAAGAATGATGATAGTTTTCATGTACTTGATTTGAGGGTGCAAAATGCCCTGATAAGTTGCCGATACCGCCTCAAATCATTATTTGGTACAAAATAGGTAGGTGTCAAATCATCTTTTACATGATTTGATACCTAAAAAATAGCTAAAACAGTAGGGTATTATGCGTTTATGAAATCCTTTGGGTTCTTTCCGGTTAGTTTTTTGAAAGCCCTGTTGAAAGTGGCTTTTGAATTAAATCCTGCTTCATAAGCAATGCTCATGATGGTTAAATGAGAAAATGCCGGGTTTTGTAATTTTTCCTTCACTTCTTCAATTCTGTAATAATTCACAAAATCATTAAAGTTCATTTGAAAAGTCTGGTTGATCACTTTTGAAAGAAAGGAGGCATTGGTCTCCAGTTCCCTGGCCAGATCTGTGAGGGTAAGTTCCGGTTCAGTATATCTTTTTTGGTTAACGACACAATTAAAAACCTTTTCTTTCCATTCCGGAAACAGATTTGGGTTTACTGGTTTTGCTATAAGATCGGCATTGATTTCTTCAAATACAATATCTTCTGTTACAGGCTCCTTTGTATCCGGTGCACCTAGTAAAGCAGGTATGCGATACTTTAAAAAATCAAGTTTAAAACTAACCCTCGTTTCAATGGAATTGGTATAGCCTGTAATGGCTATATAATAAAAAAGTATGGCAAAGATCAGGTAATACCACCAGGCACCCCTAGTATCTCCGGCAAGTTGAAACAAATCGAGGATATTAAATACCAGTGTTGACAAAAAATACAGGAAACAGGCGATAAGAAAATTATTCACCCATTGAAATGTTAGTGCATCTGCAAAGGAAAATTCTTCTACTATAAACTTTCGATAACGCTTATAATATTGCAAACATAAAAGCAGGTAAACCAATAAACTGATCAGTCCGGCAGCAATATACCATGTTTGAAAATCAGGGTCATTGGCACCATCCATCAGGTAATAATCTTTTACAATGAGCAAATCAGTGGTTGCCACAATTATATTCCATAAGATATAAAGGGCTGCCGGCAAAAGATGCAACCAATCCTTTCTTAGAAATCGGAAACCTGGGTTCAATAAGCTTTGCAGATAGAAATAGATCACCGGCCCCATTAACAAAGTATGCTGTAAAGGCATATAGAACATAAAGTTCCGGCAGCTCATACATTCTTTGCCGTTATACCATCCGGCATAACCAAGCATCCAGGGACAGATATATAAAATACAAAGTATCAGAAAGAAGCCAAGCCATTTATCGCTCATGCGGTCCTGCCTGATTCCCTTTCTAAATAACAGGAAAGCATAGACCAGTCCATGAACAAAAAATATCAATAACAATCCGCTGAACCGGTTATAATTGAATTGCATAGAAATGAATAAATAGAGAAAATTGATAATCAAAGCCAAATTAACATAGAATCGCCGGAAATGTTGCTAAACATTCCGGCGATGCAAGTAATGCATAATTTATTTTAATTGTTTAAGGATCTCTTCTATCGCTCTATCTAATTGCGGATCTCTTTTGTTTACCCTGTCTTCAAAATTCATCCCTACATAAATATCTGGTTCTACACCCGTCATTTCCAGATCCTTACCATCTAAAGTATAACAACCCCAACTGGGTAATCTTACAAAAGAACCATCCACCAAACCGGCACCGGAAGTAAAGATGATCCAACGGTATGTGCCTGTTCCTATGATCTTACCCAGTTTCAAAGCCTTAAAGCCCTGGGCAGTCATTTCTGCATCACTTAGTGATTGTTCATTAGTGAGCAGGATGATGGGTTTATCTGCAGGACCGAAATTGGATTGTGGTGCCAGTTTACCTTCTCTGTATTTCCATTTGAGGTAGCTGCGTTGACTTAAAAATTTCAAAACTTCATCGTGTACATTACCTCCTGTATTATAGCGAAGGTCTAAGATCATGGCATCCTTGCTATAGAAATCCTGCGTCATGTCTATCAGGAATTTTTCTAATTCTCCTGTGCCCATATTCTTCATACAATGGTAAGCGATACGGTTCTTGCTCTTTTCATCAACTCGCTGCTGATTTGTATTGATCCATTCGTCGTATAAGTTTTGAGAGATGGATGTTTGAGGATGCAGTTTTGCTTCTACAGATTTCCCATTGCGATTGAATGTGAGTGAGATCTCCTTATCTATGGAAGGTTTACTAAAATAGAAATTCCTGTCTTTTGCTATATTCACAACATCATCATTCACTTTGGTTAACACATCTCCGGGCAGAATATCGATTGACTTTTTATCTGCATTGGTTTGTTTGATCACATACTTTACTTTATACGGTTCCTTATTTTCAAAAACGATACCGGTTTCCATGGTTCGGTTTGAAAGATTCACATTCTCCTCTTCTCCAGAAGAAGAAAATCCCTGGTGCGAAGAATTCAGTTCACCCAGCATATCACTTAAAAGAACTCGTAGATCAGAACGATTATTCAGTTTAGGTATGAATACTTCGTATTTCTTTTTAGTAGCCAACCAATCAATACCATGAAATTTTTCATCATAATAGTTCTGCTCTACTTGTGCCCAGGCTTCTTCAAAAACCTGTGCAAACTCTGCAGCCATGTTTCTTCTAAATGTATAACTGATAGCAACAGGATCTACTTTATTGGCATCCATGTTCAACTTATAAATTCCACCATTGAACAGCACCATTGATTTATCTGTAGCTTCTGCAAAATCTACGCCACGGCTATCTGCGCCAGTGATCCTTTCTGTTTTTTGCATCTCAAAAGGCTCTAAGGTAGTTTCCCAAAATCCGGATCTTCCTTCCGCATGATTACTGGTAAATAGTACAAAAGTTTTTTCTCCTTTTTGGGTTACAGCCACAAGACTCTGTGATCCGAAAAAAGGACCTACCTGTTCCAATCTTTCCATAATATCCTTAGCATCTACCACAATTGGAACCATTACTTGTTCTTTCTTACTGGTATCCTTTTCCTTTTTTTCTGTTTTAAACAATTCATTGTATTTATCACT
>CALRUV010000128.1:0-10446 GCA_943371455.1 Chitinophaga pinensis
GCAAAGCTCATCCCTTTTGTAAGAACCTATATACCTGTTGCCGCAGGAATGTTGCAAATGCCTCCTTTAATTTTTGGAAAAGTTTTACTTATCACATCCATTATCAGAAGTGGCTGTTGGATAAGTGCAGGCTGGCTTTTATACGCATAATTTACAACATCTTTATTTTACAGAACCTGTTTTATTAGCCAATCTGTGAACTCTACTGCTGCTATCCCATTCTGAAAACTTGCGTTCAGTCTGTCGTTCACAATATATTCATTATAGATCCAGGGGTCTACCAAAGCGATCACCGTTCCTTTTCCATATTTCGCTTTAGCCATGATGACATCACCATTGTCTTCCAAAACGAAACTTGCCGGTGCTTTAACGGTAATGGTAGAAATGCCCTTCATGTATAAAACCTTTGCTGCTTTAAAAATTTCATGTTGTTCCGGCACAAGCAGTTTACCTACAGAAATATCTTTGATAACTGAATTACGCACTTTATCTGTGTAATGCATACCAAATGCTTCTGCCAATAAATTAAAATGGGGCAGTTCTGCATTAGCAGAATCATTGGTCATCATTACCAGCACACCGCCTTCTTTAACCCAATCCCTGATAGCATTTACGGATGCCGCGTCCATAAAATGAGGATTTGGACTTTCTTTCTGTGTATCCGGGTCGGTAATAATGTAAATATCAGTTCCTTTCAGGTTGCTGGCAGTTGGCGCATTTTCGAGGCTTTTAAGCTGGTATCCCTTTGTTTTAAAAATGCCACCCCAAATAGAATAGCCATTGATGCTGGCATCCTCCCATGTGTAGTGAAATCTTTCCAAAATCCCATCCTGGTTTTTTTTGAATTCATTATTGAAGTAATAATCCAGCGTAACATTTTTATGCTGTGCTTGCAGTTTAATAGTGGTTAAACAGGATAAGGTTAACAGGATAATCGCAATTCTTTTCATGCAGCTTTTTTATTGAAAGTAAATCCTTTCTTAGGGGAACGCTGCATGATACACCGTTTTTCATCGAAATCGTTTTCGTAATTTTTTACGATAGATTAAACGATTTACTAAAAGGATTTAATTAGGTTTATAAAGGAATCAGAAATGGTCGCTCCTAAGATTATTTCATTTCCAAAGAAACGATTGCTAAAAACCAAAACTGCTATTATGAGAAAAATGCTTCTTCTAACCACTATGCTGTGCTTCCTGGCCGGCATATCCTGGTCGCAAACGCGCCAAATTACAGGACGTGTAGTAAACACCGAAAATGGCACTGCTGTTGCAGGTGCCAGTATTACAGTTAAAGGTGCTGCACAGGGTTCCGTAACTGATGGTGATGGTAAATTCACTATCAAAATTCCTTCCAGCGGTAAAACCGTATTAGTGATTTCTTCCATCGGCTTTGGCATGAGGGAAGTTGATGTTGACAACCAAACTTCTTTGAACATCAGCATAGTTCCTGAAGTAAAATCTTTGGAAGATATTGTAGTAGTTGGATATGGTGAAAGAAGAAAGAGAGACCTTACCGGTGCACTTTCCTCAATTCAATCAAAAGATATTGTACGTGCTAACCCAACATTGGCAGCAAAAGCCATTCAGGGTCAGGTTGCGGGCGCAACTGTTACCAAAGCGAGTAACAGACCGGGTGCACCATATAATATCACTATCAGGGGAGAGAATACCATTAACAACTCTACGGCACCTTTAATTGTAATCGACGGTGCTATGGGTGGTGATCTTAACTCTCTCAACCCAAATGATATACAATCAATGGATGTATTAAAAGATGCATCTTCTACAGCTATTTATGGTGCCCGTGGTGCCAATGGTGTGGTAATTGTTACCACCAAAAAAGGGATTGCCGGCAAACCAAAGGTGGCTTATGATGGTTATGTGGGCATAAAGTATATAGCACATGTGCCGGCACTTAGATCAACTCCGGAATTTTTTAAGCTAGCAGTAACGGATAGAGTAGCTGCAGGACTGGCACCTGTTGTATTCACTATTGCAGAGCAGGCAAATATTGATGCAGGCAGAACAACCGATTGGACTGGTCTGGCAACAGATCCGGGCATGCAAACTGCACATAATATCAGTGTATCAGGTGGCAGCGAGAATACAACCTATCGTTTTTCTGCCGGTTACCTTAATGAACAGGGCAATGTATTGTACACGGGATTTAAGCGTTATAATTTAAATGCAGGATTGGATAGTAAAGTTGGCTCACGCGTTAAAATGGGTTTCACATCTTATATCAGTTATAGTGACCAGAACTGGGGTTCACAGGAATCATTACGTGGTACTTTTAGGGCAAGACCTACGGGAACCTTACTGTATTCTGATCTTACCAATCCTTCGCAGAATGGAGATCTGAATATTAATGGTTATGCCGTTTGGATGGGTATCAATGACAAACAGGTTCCCAATCCGTTATTGGATATTGATCCTGAAATTTCTAAACTGCAAACCAAAACAATTTCAGCAATTACCAATGCTTATTTAGAGGTTTCTATTTTGAAAGGATTGAGTTTCCGCAGCTCTCTTTCCGGTTCTTATAGTGGTGCAGAAACAGGCGACTGGAGAGGTCAATGGTCTAAATCGCAAATCGGTGCCAAACCAAGAACACAATTGGATACCAGGAAAGCATTGAACTATACCATTGATAATATCTTAACTTATAAGCAGGAGTTTGGTAAACATAAATTTGATCTAACTGCTTTACAGAGCGCATTCTATCAGCGTGATGAACTTACAACCATTGCAGTAAGAGATCTTCCCTTTAATTCATTTTGGTATGCTTTAAATACGGGTACTATAACAGCGCAGGGAAGTTCACTTTCAGAAAGAACCTTATCTTCTTTTATGGGTAGGATCAACTATACCTATAATGACCGTTATTTTTTAACATTGACCGGACGTTCGGATGGTGCTTCTCAATTAGCTGAAGGTAATAAATGGGCTTTTTTCCCTTCCGTTGCAGCAGCATGGAGATTGAGTGATGAGAAATTTATTGATACCCTGGATGTTTTCTCAAACCTTAAATTACGTGTGAGCTATGGTGAAGTGGGTAACTCAACCGTTAACCCCTACAGCACACAGGCTAGTTTGTTAAACACCGGATATGATTTTGATGGTGTTGCTGCACCAGGTTTTGCTCCACTTAACCTTGCTAATAAAGACCTGAGATGGGAGAGAAGTAAGGAACTGAATTTCGGTTTGGACTTTAGTATTCTTAAGAGCAGGATTTCTGCATCAGTAGAAATTTATAACAGACAAACAGTTGACCTGATCCTGAACCAGAAAATCCCTACCGTATCCGGATTTAGTCAGGTTACCGCCAATGTGGGAAAGATTGAAAATAAAGGGATAGAATTTACTTTGAACACGGTGAATATTGCTAAAGAAAATTTCAGGTGGACAAGCACTTTTGCCTTTACCAAAAACAATAATAAATTGCTTGAATTATATGGTAATGGTCAAAAAGAAGACAAGGGCAATAATTTATTTGTAGGCTTTCCAATCAGGGGCAATTTTGACTATAAGTTTGCAGGTATCTGGCAGTTAGCAGATTCCACTGCTGCAAAGGTCTACAAGCAGGTGCCAGGTGCTGTAAGGGTAGTAGACCAAAATGGGGATGGACAGATTTCCTCTTCCAATGCAATTGATGACAGAACCTATCTGGGTTCACAGTTGCCTAACTGGATTTTAGGAATTACCAACCGTTTTAATTACAAAGACCTCGATCTATCTTTCTTTGTTTATTATAGAAATGGCACACAGTATCGTAATTCTACTTTAGCAGGAACTTTTGGTGAATTAGGAACTCGTTACAATTCTTTGGCTTCGTTGAATTACTGGACAAAGAATAACCCTTCTGATACCTATTATTCCCCTTATGTAGCAAATCCATATAGGTCTGCAATTTTTTATCAGAATGCCAGTTTCTTAAGGGTTTCTGATATTACTTTGGGCTATACTTTACCAAAAAAATTGAGAGAGAACTGGAAAATATCTAATGCAAGATTTTATATGCAGGTATCTAATCCTTTCATATTTTCCAGTTATGTAGGTTTTGATCCTGAATTTAACTCGGCTATTTACCAGGACGATGTGCCATCTACTTTATTAACTTTTGGTGTTAACGTCAGTTTCTAAATTCAAACTAATACTTACTATTATGAAATCAATTATCAATATACGGTTAGCAGCAATTGGACTGGCATTCATGGGCATTTTTGCATCCAGTTGTAAAAAGGATTTTCTTAAGGAAACGCCTGTATCTTCTCTTACCACAGATAGTTATTATGTAACGCCTGCTGGCTTTGAAGATCTAGTTAGGTCATGTTATCCTTTGCTGAGAAATATTTACCAAACACGTCAGTTGGTTTTAAACGGCACCGACCTTTTTCATCCAGGTGGTTATGGAGATCCTAAATTTCCGACTGCTCCGGCCAATGCAGGCTCTATCCATCAGTATGATGTAGGACTGAATGCTTCACTGGATGATTTTAGGGTACTATGGACACTCTTATATACCGAAATAGGCAGAACCAATACCGTAGTATCAAGAGCGGCAGGTGTTACTATGGACGAAACATTAAAAGGTATTCGTGTTTCGGAAGCGAAGTTTTTACGTGCACTTTGTTACTTTTATCTTGTACAACAATGGGGTGATGTGCCCATGCCTTTGGAAGAAGCAAAGGGAGCCAGCAAGGAAGCAAAACGAATTGCTTCAGCAGATGTTTATAAGCAAATTCTTGCCGATCTGTTAGATGCGGAAACTAAATTACCAGTAGTGGCTTCTAATTATGGGAGGATTACTAAGGGTACTGCACAGTTTTTACTCTCACGTGTTTATTTAACACGTGGCTGGAACTTTAAAAATTCTTTAGGTGCAGAAGCAACTGATTTCAATAATGCTTTAAAGTATGCTGATTTGATTATCGCAGCTTATCCACTTGCAGCCAACTATAAAGATCTTTTCCCTGTGCGTTCCAAAAATCCATTGACCCAATATACGGGTGCACAGAATGATAAAAACCCGGAAATCGTTTTTTCTGTTCAGTATAATTCAGATATATTAACCAATAAAACAGATGCTGCATTTAACCAGGATATTGCCGGTGGCAATAACTTGCATTCTGTATTTGGAGGAGGTGGAGAAGGTTTTCCGGGTACTAAAGGGAGAACTACAGATTATAACCGTTCTTTATCAATCTATCCATTGGGTGGCACTATCTACCGCTTATATGATCCACAAAATGATAAGAGATACGACCATAATTTCCTGGAAGTAGGTTATGCCTTATTACCGGTGGCCGGCTTCAAACCTTTACCTTCAACTAATCCAAACCTTAGAATTGATATTAAGTCTGGTGACACTGTTGTCTATTTCCGTCCATGGAATAAACCTGCTTTAACACCTGCTGAAAGAGGCGTTGACCTTGGAGGTACCAGAAAATATTCTGTGATCAATGGCAGTGAGTGGGGTGGTGGTTATAACATTGTTAATGGAGCAGGGGTTAGTGGTTTCCCAAGTGGTGAACCTAGTATGTGGAAATTCTGGCAGCCAGGGATACCTTATGGTGATGCCGCAGGAACCTTGAATGAAACTGTGTTTCGTGCAGCAGAAGCTTATTTAATTGCAGCAGAAGCTATCGTTAAAGGTGCAACAGGTGGTAAACTAGGCGGCGCCGATGTTTATTATAATAAAGTATTGGACAGAGCTTTGAATACAGCAGGTGCCACTCCTCAGTGTGCTAAATTTCCGCAAGACATCAAGTCACTGGAAGCAGCACCTTACAGGGCAACTCCTGCCAATATCAATATTGATTTAATTCTTGATGAAAGAGCCAGAGAATTATTAGGCGAATACGACAGATGGTTCGACCTGAAAAGAACCGGCAAATTAATCGAGAGGGTACTTAAGTATAATCCATGGGCTGCTAAAAGCAATACCATTAAGGATATACACTATCTGAGGCCTATACCACAAAGTGAAATAGATTTGTCGTTCCCTGCAATGACGCAAAACCCAGGGTATTAACCAATATGTTTTTCAGGATCTGTTTGAATAATAATCAAACAGATCCTTTTA
Organism: Chitinophaga pinensis; assembly: GCA_943371455.1. Lineage (GTDB taxonomy): Bacteria > Bacteroidota > Bacteroidia > Chitinophagales > Chitinophagaceae > Sediminibacterium > Sediminibacterium pinensis_J. The sequence goes on from CALRUV010000128.1 coordinate 6,088, forward strand.
CTTTCTTTTTATCTAAAGTGCTTATATTAGGCTTAATCAGTGTGCCGATTAGGTCTCTGGCTATGCCTTTGCCATTCCTACCTGCCAAATGGAATGGGAAAAGAAAGAAAATAATTGTTATTTGTACCAGTTAAAATATGCCCCATGTTACAGCCTAAATATGCAATAGCTATTTGTCTGTTGCTGTTAAATACAGTTACTGCAATCGCTCAAACAGGTAATTCTAAAAAAATAGCCAAAACAGATCTGGTAGAACCTATGGTTGATGCAGCTAATTCCAGGTTCTTCTATTTTAGTTCTGCTACCAGACCTTTTGGTATGGTAAACCTCAGTCCAGATATGGTTTTGAAAGGAACCTGGAATACAGGCTACCGTTACAATGAAGACACGATCAAATGTTTCAGTCATATCCATTGCTGGGAGATGTCGGGTATTCCTGTATTACCTACCAATGGTAAATTTAAAGGACACCTGGGTACTTCTCAATACGGTTCTACTTATTCGCATAAGGATGAGATAGCAAAGCCTGGTTACCATAAAGTTGTTTTGAAAGATTATGGCATCACTGCTGAGCTTACATCTACTACACGCGTAGGATTTCATCAATACACTTATCCGCAATCGTCAACCAGTAATATCTTATTTGATTTTACTACGGTGCTTGGATCTTCCGAAACCAAATCAGCCAATGTATATAAGGTAAGTAACCAAAGTATGGAAGGGGAAGTAACGATGGCGGAAACCATTCGTCGCCCTAAACCCATTACTGTTTTCTTTGTGGTAGATTTTGATAAACCATTCAGCAGTTTCAATGGCTGGAAAAATGGCGAATTAATTCCTGTAGTCGATAAAGTAGAAGGAGCTAAAACTGGCGTCTATGTTGGATTCCCTACAACGGCCAATGAAGTACGAAAAATGAAAGTTGCAATATCTTATGTGAGTATTGCAGAAGCACGTAAAAACATGCAGGCAGAACTGGATCATTGGGATTTTAAAAGGGTAGTGAAAGAATCTTTAGACGAATGGAATGCATGGCTGGGTAGAATTGATATTGAAGGCGGCACACTTACAGACCAAAGAAGATTTTATACAGATCTATGGCATGCTTTACAGGGCAGAAGAATTGTAAGTGATGTGAGTGGCACTTATATTGACAACACCGGTGCAAAACCCAGAACGGGAAAAATTCCACTGAATGATAGGGGCGAGCCTAAATTCAAAATGTATAATTCAGATTCTTTTTGGGGTGCACAATGGTCGCTCAACACTCTATGGCACCTGGTATATCCCGAGCTTACAGAATCTTTTATCAACTCATTATTACAAATGTATGATGATGGCGGATTGATCCCCAGAGGTCCATCAGGTGGTAATTATACCTATGTAATGACAGGTGCACAAACAACACCTTTCATTGTAAGCGCTTATCTGAAAGGCATTCGTGGTTTTGATATCAACAAAGCTTATGAAGGGATGCGCAAAGACCATTTTCCCGGAGGTATGATGAGTAAAGCGGGTTATGAGCATACTACTTTTAAGGGTGGAGGTATTGAAGAATATATAGCACTGGGTTATATTCCCAATCCATTGAGCAATATCAAATATGGTTTTCATATGGATGGCTCTGCACAAACACTGGAATATGCTTACCAGGATTATGCGTTAGCACAAATGGCAAAAGTACTGGGCAAGCAGGATGACTATACATTGTTTACCAAACGCGCTTCCAATTATAAAAATATTTTTAACAAGGATATCGGCTGGATGTGGACGCGGAATAAAAAAGGTGAATGGAACCAACCCATAGATATTCTGCAATACGAAAAAGGTTTTGAAGAAGGCAATGCCGCACAATATACCTGGTGGGTTCCACATGATGTGAAAGGATTGATAGAATTAATGGGAAGCAGAGACGCTTTCACCAGCAAATTAAATGATGCTTTCACGCAGGCAAAATCACATGGATTTGTTTCTGGAAAATCTGAAAATCCAACCGATCAGGAATTGAAACGAAAAGTATATATCAATTATGGAAACCAGCCTTGCATGCAAACGCCTTACCTTTTTAATTATGCAGGAAAGCCATGGCTTACGCAATACTGGACCAGGCAATTAATTGATTCTGTTTATACAGGCATCTCTCCGCAAAAAGGATATAGTGGTGATGAAGACCAGGGATTGATGGGCTCTCTGGCTGTGCTGTTGAAAATTGGTTTATTCTCCACCAATGGGGGTACATCTGAAAAACCGTTTTATGAGATCAGTAGTCCGGCATTTAATAAAATCACTTTACACCTGAATCAACAATATTATCCCGGAAAAACATTTGTGATTGAGGCAAAAAATAACGGACCAAAAAATTTCTATATCCAATCAGCTAAATTAAATGGCTCATCATTAGATAAACCATGGATGTTACACCAGGCTTTGGTAAAAGGGGGACAATTGATTTTGCAAATGGGTAACAAACCTAATAAATCATGGGGCACTGATACGAAACTGGCACCACCTTCTATGTCTACCCTGCAGGAATAAAAATTGTGAATTTTCAAAAAGAAGCGCTCTTCTTTATTAATAAATAGGTATATGAAGAAAGTATCAATGAAAGACATAGCACTGGAACTGAATACTTCCATTACTACTGTTTCTTTCGTTATCAACGGAAAAAGCAAGGAAATGGGCATTAGTCCAGCCACTGATAAAAAAGTACTCGATTTGATTAAAAAAAGAGGCTTCAATCCCAATAGTGCGGCAAGAATGCTTAGAACAGGAAAATCTAAAACAATTGGATTGATCGTTGAAGATATCGGGAACTATTTTTTTGGAAATATTGCAAAGATCATAGAGATAGAAGCCAACAAAAACGGGTACAATGTATTTTTTAGTAGTACAGAAAATAACGATGATACTGCAAGACAGTTGATCAATAAAATGCGCAATAGTTATGTAGATGGCTATATCATTACCGCAACATCCGGTTTGAAAGATGAAATCGTTAAATTAAAAAAAGAGAATGTGCCCTTTGTATTGATCGACAGATTAATTCCTGATGTAGAAACAAATTATGTGATACTCGATAATTATATGGGTAGTTATAACCTAACCCGGCACCTTACAGATAATGGGTATCGGCACATCGGCTTCATTTCTATCTTCAGCGAAATGTCTATGATGCAGGACAGGGAAAAAGGTTTTCACACGGCTATGGAAAAAGCCGGTCTGCATGTGCCGGAACAAACTGTATTGAAAGTGAATTTTGATGATGCAGAAGAATGTATCATTGAAGCCATGGTACAATACATTTACCAAAATCCGGAATTAGATGCATTATTCTTTGCCACCAATTACCTGGGTGTAATGGGTATCGAAGCATTACAAAAATGTAAACGTAAGATCCCGGATGATATAGCTGTAGTGAGTTTTGATGATAATGACTTGTTCAGGTTATTATCCCCTTCCATCACTGTTGCTGCTCAACCGATCAGAGATATCGCCACGCAATCAATTGATATGCTCTTAAAGATCATCAACAAAGAACAGAAATACGCTAAAACGGTAGGGGAGATCATTAAGCCGGAGATTATCATTCGCGAATCTTCGCCTAAAAAAGTAGGTAAACTTAAGGTCGTAGCTAAATAAAAATAACACATAATCTGTGCATCATGAAGCGAAGAAAATTCATTTACCAGGCATCTCTCGGATTTGGCAGCTTATTGCCAGTGATAAAAAAAGCGAAAGCATTAGCTATTAACAATGGCCCGTTTCTGGCAACGGGTATTAAAATTGGTGAAGTAACCGCATCTTCAGCGATCATATGGTCAAGACTTACTTTATCAGCAAAACCAATTGGGCAAGAAGCAAAAGTTCCTGCTTTTCTATATTTGGATGAATCAGTAAATGAATGGCACCCGGTAAATTATTTTAAAGAAAAATATAAGCAGGACAGGCCAAACAAAAAAGTAAAAGTGATTTTTCCTGAGGGATATACTGTTGATAATATTGAAGGTGCAGTACCCGGCTCAAAAGGAGAAACAAGGGTTTTGTATAGAAAATTAAAAGCGGGTAAATGGAATGAAACAAAATGGACTTCCGTGAATGCGGAAGCTGATTTCTCAGTTCAGTTCGCGCTTTCAGATCTTTCACCGGCTAGTAATTATGAAATTCAAGTAGAGGCCCGTTCAATTGGTTCAGTAATAATTGCAGAAAGAATAAATGGGAATTTTAGAACTGCAGCAGAAGCGCAAAAAAATGCGGATGTGCATTTTATGGTAACTACCTGTCATGAATATGATCACCAGGATGCACCTGGAAATGGCGGATTCAAGATCTACCCGCATATGCTGACATTAGATCCGGATT
>CALRUV010000129.1:0-10295 GCA_943371455.1 Chitinophaga pinensis
TGTAAGAACCCTTGCCAATGAGATGCAAGTCCCACTGATCGATCTACACCAATCCAGTAAACAACTCATTTCTAATCAGGGTGTGGAAGCTTCCAAAAAATTATTCCTCTGGATAGACCCCAAGCATTTTGCTACTGCACCGGATGGAAAAAAAGACGACACCCATTTTTCTGAATATGGTGCTTCCATGATCGCTTCCTTGGTTTGTGAAGAATTGGTAGCCAAGAAGATCAACTTGTCGCAGGCCTTAAAACCCTCGCCACATCCTGAAAAATTGGCCTTCGAACTTCCTAAAATTAATCAGGCGCATTTTAAAAAAGATACTTTTAATATTTTGTCATACGGAGCTAAAAATGATGGCATCACGATTAACACTAATTCTATTAAAAAAACAATCGATGCATGTGTTGCCAATGGTGGAGGTACGGTTCTTATTCCTGCTGGTCTTTGGCAAACAGGTCCCATTGTACTAAAATCTAATATTGAATTACATGCAAGCAGGGGCGCATTAGTTGTATTCAGCCCTCAAAAAGAACTATATCCTTTACTTGAAGCCTCATTTGAAGGTGTAGCAGCGGTTAGGTGCCAGTCGCCTATTTCTGCCAATAACGCTGAAAATATTGCCATCACTGGGGAAGGTATTTTTAACGGTAATGGGCAGGTTTGGCGCCCGGTTAAGAAAGGAAAGATCACCGATTCTGATTGGAAAAAACTGGTGTCATCAGGTGGTGTATTAACAGCGGATAAGTCAACCTGGTATGCTTCCGCATCTGCTTTGAAAGGTTCACTCAGCGGGGATGTGGGAAAAACAATTACAGGAAAATCTGTCACAGATTTTGAAGATGTGAAAGATTTTCTTCGTCCAAACATGTTACGTTTCACCAATTGTACAAATATCCTTCTTCAGGGAATTACATTTGAAAACTCCCCTGCATGGACCATTCATCTGGCATTGGGCAAACATATTACCATCAAAAATGTAACAGTTAAAAATCCCGCTTACGGTCAGAACACTGATGCCCTTGATCTGGAATCCTGTTCAAATGTATTAGTAGAAGGTTGTTCTTTTGATACGGGTGATGATGGTATATGTATCAAATCTGGCAGAGACGAAGAAGGAAGAATGAGAGGCGTGCCTACTGAAAATGTCATTGTAAAGAATTGTACGGTTTACCATGCACATGGTGGTTTTGTAATTGGCAGTGAGATGAGTGGTGGTGCCAAAAATTTATTTGTTTCCAATTGCACTTTTATTGGTACAGATATTGGCCTGCGTTTTAAAACAACGAGGGGCAGAGGCGGTATTGTTGAAAATATTTATGCATCCAATATTTACATAAAAGATATTCCCGGTGAAGCTGTGTTATTTGATATGTATTATATGGCCAAAGACCCGGTACCATTGGCAGGCGAAAAGGCCGATATGCCCGCAATTGAAATAATGCCACTGAATGAAGGAACACCAGTTTTCAGACATTTCTATTTCAATGATATTGTTTGTGATGGTGCTGAAAAAGGGATCTTTGTACGTGGTATTCCGGAAATGCAGATCAGTGATATTTATTTGAAAAATATGGTGTTAAGTACCGTGAAAGGAATTGAAATAACAGAAGGGAAAAATCTGCATCTCGATAATATACATTTGGTTTCATCCCAAACCGATCCCCTGATTTATATTCAGAACAGCAGTAATGTTAACTTTAATAAGGTTACCTATTCAGGTAATCCGAATTTACTTTTTAGTATCAATGGCAATAGAACCAATCAGATTAAGGTATCAGGAATGGATTTTTCTAAAGCAAAGAACAAAACTGCTTTTGCTTATGGAGCAGAAGCATCATCAGTTAATTTTAAATAACGCAAATATGAAATATAAAAAACTAATTATTTGTTTGATGTGTTTTTTCTTAGTCCTTGGTAAAACTACGTTTGCACAAAACTGGTCGGAGAAAATGGCAGCTACTGTATTGAATGTTTGGCCCGATTCTTTGTTTGTAGAAAAAGGGAGACCCGTAAAATGGACCTACGATCAAGGTGTTATTTTAAAAGGAATTGAAATGTTATGGTATAGAACGGGCGATGTAAAATATTTCAATTACATGCAGAAAAGCATGGACTTTTTTGTAAACGATAAAGGAGAGATCAGAACCTATAAGCAGGCTGATTTTAATATCGACAATGTATTAGGAGGCAGGGTTTTATTGACGCTTTACAATGTAACAGGTAAGGAAAAATATTATCAGGCTGCTTTAACACTCCGCAAACAATTGAAGGAGCAGCCCCGCACAAATGCCGGTGGTTTCTGGCATAAGAAAATTTATCCCTATCAAATGTGGCTCGATGGTCTATATATGGCTGAACCCTTTTATGCTGAATGGGCAAGTACTTTTCATGAGACGGAAGCTTTTGACGATATAGCTCATCAATTTGTAGAAATGGAGAAACATGCAAGAGATACAAAATCGGGTTTATTGTATCATGGATGGGATGAAAGCAAACAACAAAAATGGGCCAACCCAGAAACTGGCTTATCTCCTCATTTTTGGGCTAGGGCTATGGCCTGGTATGGCATGGCATTGGTGGATGCATTGGAATTTTTTCCGGCCAATCACCCCAAACAAAAAGAAATTGTAGGAATACTGAAAAGATTTGCGGATGCTATTAAAAAAGTACAAGACCCCGCAACAGGTCTATGGTACGATATCATCAATCTTCCCAAAGCCAAAGGCAATTACCTGGAAGCCTCTGCCAGTTGCATGTTTGTATGTGCTATGGCAAAAGCTGTTAGACTGGGCTTTTTGCCAGCCGACTATTTATCTATTGCAAAAAAAGGGTATGCCGGTATCCTAAAGAATTTTATCGAAATAGATGCCAATGGTCAAACCAATTTAAAAGGCACCGTTACGGTGAGTGGATTAGGTGGAAACCCCTATCGCGATGGTAGTTATGCTTATTATTTGAGTGAGAAAGTTATCGTGAACGATCATAAAGGCGTAGGCGCATTTCTCCAAACAGCAAATGAAATGGAGCTCATATCTACCATGGGCAAGGCTAAGGGCAAGATTGTTATGCTGGATGATTATTTTAATGCAGAAAAGAAAAAAGATATTACGGGTACAAACATGCCTTATCATTATAAATGGTATGAGAAATACAATAATGGATTTTATTTACTCGGACAGGTTTTCAACAGCTATGGCATACAAACCAAAACATTAAGTGCAGCGCCAACTGTTACTAATTTAAAGTCTGCAGACATATACCTGATCGTAGATGCAGATAACCTAACAGATAATCCAACACCTAATTATGTAACTGCCAAAGATGCCGATGAAGTGGTGAAATGGGTAAAAGCCGGTGGTGTATTAGTTTTGTTGCACAATGATAAAGGCAATGCGGAGTTTACCAATTTTAATATTTTGGCCAATCGTTTTGGTATTAATTTCAATGAAGACAGTTATAACAGGGTAGTAGGTAACCAATATGAAGGTGGAAAAATTGATATTCCTTTCGGTAATGCTGTGTTGCCTCATGTAAAAAAGATCTACCAGAAAGAAATCTGTTCCATTACATTAAGTGGTCAGGCTAAATCATTACTCAACAAAGATGGCCAGGTAATTTTTGCGGTTACTAAAATGGGCAAGGGTACCGTATTTGCCACAGGTGATCCCTGGTTATACAATGAATATACAGATGGCAGAAAATTACCCGCTGAATACGAAAATTACCAGGCAACACATGATCTGGTTCAATGGCTATACAAACAGATTCCTGCAAAATCAGGTAAAACAAAATAATGTTTTGTAAAAGATTGCATATTACCAAAATGCTTTTTCGTTTATTGCTTTTTTGGGGGCTATTTTTTCCGCTTATGGAACTAACGGCTCAATCAAAGCAGAACGTTATTATTGTTGACCAGAGCGGCAAAGGAGATTTTACCAGTATCCAGGCTGCGATCAATAGTTTACCGGAAGAAGCCCTTCAGCCCCGGATTATTTTTATCAGAAAAGGAATTTACCAAGAGAAAATATTTATAGAGAAAAATTTTGTTTCACTCATTGGAGAAGATAAGCTCCAAACCCAACTGGTTATTTCACTGGCTAGAGATATCTGGCGCTGCGAAAACAAGGATGACTGGGGTGTAGCAACCATTAATTTACAAGGGTCAGATATTGTATTGGAAAATCTAACCATCACCAATCGTTATGGTTTGGATAACCTGCAAACCAAACATATCGACTGCCCTTTGGATAGCCTGAACCATTTTAAAACAGTTAAAACAGATGGGCATCAAATGGCATTGCGCAGCTTTGGTACTACCCGTCTTGTTGTGCGTAATTGTCATTTACTAGCTTACGGCGGTGATACGGTTAGTCCATGGAATGTGGATGCCGGCATGTTTTATTTCAAAGATTGTTTAATGGAAGGTGGGGTGGATTTTTATTGTCCGCGGGGCTGGGCTTATGCAGAAAACTGTGAATTTGTGGCACATAGTAAAACCGCAGCTATCTGGCATGATGGTTCTACGGTTAAAGATGCAAAAACAGTATTAGTCAATTGCAGGTTCAGGGGTGATGATGGATTTAAATTAGGACGCTACCATCGGGATGCACAGTTTTACCTGATCAATTGTTCTTTCCCAAAGAATATGGCGGATACACCTATTTACCTCAACCCGTCAAATCCACAAAATCGTATACAATGGGGGCACCGTGTATATTTTTATAATTCGCATAAAGCTGGAGGCGATCATGCATGGCATGCTGATAATCTTGAACAGGCAGTTGGTTCACCCTCAGCTGCATATATAAACCTCAGCTGGACATTTGCCGGAAAATGGCTTCCTGATGCTAATGCAACAGATATCAGTAAATATACCATCAATAAACAAGTACCATCACTCCCTGCTAAGATGTCTGATTCAAAGGATACTGATTTTGTGGCGGAGAATATGGAGGTATATCAGCGCTCAATTGGAGGCTGGCCCAAAGCAGTGAATGAAGTAGTGGTTGACTATCAGAAAAAATTAACAGAACAGGAAATACAAATTATCAAAGCTGATTCATTGCATAAGGATGCAACGATAGACAATAATGCAACTACTAAAGAAATACGTTATCTGTTAAAAGCCTTTAAAAAAACCGGAAATAAAATTTACTTGAAATCTGCTGAAAAAGGTATCTCATTTTTACTCAAAGCGCAATATGCTAATGGAGGTTGGCCCCAATACTACCCGGATACAGCTATTTACAGGAGCCAGATCACCTACAACGACAATGCCATGGTGAATGTGCTGAATGTATTGCAGGATATTCTTGAACAGAAGAATGATATGGGTTTAATAGATCCTTCTTGCTTACCTGCCATCAATGATGTTGTACAAAGAGGGGTTGCTTGTATTCTAGCCACACAGATTATCGTGATAGATACTTTAACAGCCTGGTGTGCCCAATACAACAGAAGAACACTACAACCAGAAATGGCCAGAAAATTTGAACTGGTTTCATTAAGCGGTAACGAATCAGTTGCCATAACAGCTTTTCTGATGCGCATAAAAAATCCATCTGATCAAATAAAACAAGCGATCAATGCTGCTGTAAATTGGTTTCGTAAAGTACAAATTAACGGTTTTACTTACAAAGACATTATTGCACCCAATGAACCAAAAGGAAAAGATCGGGTATTATTACCGGAAGCCGGAAGTATAGTGTGGGCGAGGTTTTACGAGATTGCTAATAACCGACCATTTTTTAGCGGAAGGGATAGTCAAAAAAAATACGACCTCAAAGAAATTGAAGTAGAAAGACGAACAGGTTATGCTTGGTATGGCACCTGGCCTAAAAAATTATTACAGGAAGATTATCCTAAATGGTTGCAAAGCCAAAAATGATGCTTATTTATGATGCAGTTGAACAGGCAATTAGCCAATAGCAGTCAGGGTAAAGATGCCAAACAGGTATACGATAAACTATTTGCCTTACCTGAAAAAGTATTACAATTTGGAACAGGTGTTTTATTAAGAGGCCTGCCAGATTATTTCATTGATAAGGCTAACAAACAGCAAATATTTAATGGCAGGGTGGTTGTGGTAAAGTCAACACAAACCGGTGGCACGGATGCTTTTGAAGAACAGGATGGATTATATACCATTCTGGAAAGAGGTATGGTGGATGGAGTGGCTTCCGAAAAGATCATGCTGAATGCTAGTATCAGCAGAGTATTATCTGCTCAGGAAGATTGGCAAGAGATCCTGCAATGTGCTGCAGATCCTGCAATGCAAGTAATTATTTCCAATACCACCGAAATAGGGATCAGTTATCTTGAATCAGATGTACATGCAGAATTACCTCTTTCTTTTCCTGGCAGATTGCTGGCTTTTTTATTGGAACGCTACCGCATATATAAAGGAACATCAGAATCAGGAATGGTGATTGTTCCAACAGAACTGATAGTGGATAATGGAAAGAAACTGAAAGAGATAGTAATGAAACTGGCAGTAGGTAAGGGTTTGGAGGAAGCTTGTATGCTATGGCTTTCTGAGGCAAATGACTTCTGTAATTCATTGGTTGATTGTATAGTGCCTGGAAAATTGCCGGATGATGAATATCAAAAAGTTAGTGCAACAATCGGGTATGACGACAAACTGATGATCATGTCAGAGCCCTATCGGCTATGGGCAATTGAATCAGATATAACGCGAACCAAAAAGATTCTTTCTTTCTGTAAAGCAAACAATGGTGTAGTGATTGCTCCAGATATCAGCAAGTTTCGGGAACTAAAATTGCGATTATTGAATGCCACACATACTTTGTCCTGTGCGTTGGCACACCTGGCTGGTTTTAAAACGGTTAAGGATGCCATGGCCAATGAAGTTTTTTGTGATTATATCTCTGGCCTTATGCAACTTGAAATAGCACCCTTAATAGCCCATGAGGATATAAGTCTTGACGAAGCCAAACAATTTTCATTACAGGTGATAGACAGGTTTAAAAATCCATTTATAGAACATTTGTGGCTAAGCATTTCTATGCAATACACTTCCAAAATGAATATGCGTGTTTGGCCTTTGGTTGAAAAATATTTGCATCAAATGGATAAACCACCCGTTTATATGTCTTTAGGTATTGCTGCCTACCTACGTTTCATGCATACAGTAAAGAACGACAAAGGTATTTTTATAGGCATGATCAAAGGGCTGAATTATCCGGTTAACGACGATAAAGCAGCTATTTTAAGTGAGCTATGGCAAACAGGTGAATCGGAAAATATCGTTACCAGTGCTTTAGGTAACCAGCAAATCTTTGAAAAAAATTTTTCTAACCATACTGGTTTTAAGGAATTGCTAAACAGTGATCTTCAATTACTCATAGAGAATGGGGTGATGAATACGCTGGAACATATCTTTACAAAAAAATAGACAGCATGCTCACTAAAAGAAATGTAATACAGGTGCACCCAAAGGATAATGTTTTGGTAGCATTGGTTGACCTTGCAAAAGATGCTATTATTTCTTATGAAGGGAATACTTATAAATTAACAGAAGATATTCCGGCCAAGCATAAATTTTTTATGCAGGATTTGCAGCAGGGTGCAGAAATTATTATGTATGGTGTATTAGTGGGTAAGGCACAACAATTGGTGCAGCAGGGAAGTAAAATGAGTACGGCAAACACAAAACATGCAGCAGATCCCTTTGTTTTCAAGCCTTCGCATTTCAAATGGCAGTCACCTGATGTATCAAAATATAGCCAAAGAACATTTAACGGTTACCACAGATCCGATGGAAGGGTTGGTACAGCTAACTATTGGCTATTCATGCCCACTGTTTTTTGTGAAAATAGAAACCTGGATGTGATCAAAGAAGCCCTTTACACACAACTGGGTTATGAAGTAACTGATAAGTATAAGCAAAAGGTAAAAAATCTGCGTGAATTATATTTTGCTGGTTCCAGTATCGCCGATGCTGACCTTAGTATCAAAGAATCGGATGTAATTACCAGAAGGGTATTTAAAAATGTAGATGGTATTAAATTTCTTAATCACCAGGGCGGTTGTGGCGGAACCAGAAAAGATGCGGCTACCCTTAGTCGTTTACTGGCCGCTTATGCCAACCATCCCAATGTTGCAGGCGTAACTATTTTAAGTTTGGGTTGCCAGAACCTGCAAACCCAGGACCTGCTGGATGATATTAAAAAAATAAACCCGCAATTTGATAAGCCCTTATTGGTTTTTGAACAACAACAATCACAAAGTGAAGAGGAATTGATCACAGAATCTATTCGTAAAACTTTTGAAGGATTAATTGAGATCAACAAGCTGGAAAGAAAACCAGCCTCACTGGATCAACTCTGTATTGGCGTAAAATGTGGTGGTAGCGATGGTTTTAGCGGTATTTCTGCTAATCCGGCCGTAGGTTTTTGCGCAGATTTATTGGTTGCATTGGGCGGGAAAATTTTACTGGCAGAATTTCCTGAATTGTGTGGTGCAGAACAACAATTGATCGACAGAACCATAGATGAAGCCGCTGCTAAAAAATTCATTCACTTGATGACAACCTATAATAATGAGGCGGTAAAAGTAGGTTCTGGTTTTGATATGAATCCATCTCCCGGCAATATCAAAGACGGACTCATCACTGATGCTATCAAAAGTAATGGTGCTGCATTGAAGGGTGGAACTTCACCGGTAGTGGATGTGTTGGATTATACAGAACAAGCTACCAAAGCCGGACTCAGCCTGGTTTGTACGCCTGGTAACGATGTGGAAGCCACAACAGGTAAGGCTGCCAGCGGCGCCACTTTAATTTTATTTACAACAGGTTTGGGAACGCCAACTGGTAATCCAGTTTGTCCAACCATTAAGATTGCTACCAACACAAAACTGGCTAACCGTATGGCCGATATTATAGATATCAATGCGGGTCCGATCATTGATGGCGAAAAAACGATTGAAGAAATGGGAGAAGAGATTCTGGAATACTGTATCAAGGCTGCAAGTGGAGAAATAATACCAAAAGCAGTGTTGTTGAACCAGGATGATTTTATTCCATGGAAAAGGGGAGTGAGTTTGTAGGGTTTTGAGTTTAAAGTTTAAAGTTTTGAGTTTAGTTTTTTTCTACATTTCATTTTAAAATTTAAACACTTCGACATTTCCTCATTCCTCCTTCCTCCTTCGCTGAAGCTTCGGTTGACAAGTCGGCGGACAAGCTTTTCATCATTCAAAAGGGTTTAAAGTACAAGATTGCTTCATATTGATAGATTTTTAAAGCAAGATCATGAAACCATTTTTAGACGAGCATTTTCTATTATCGAATAAAACGGCGCAATACCTTTATCATGAGCATGCAAAGCGCATGCCTATTATTGATTATCATTGCCACCTTTCTCCAAAACTGATCGCAGAAAATTATCAGTTTAAAAACCTAACAGAAGCATGGCTTTCCGGCGATCATTATAAATGGCGTGCAATGCGGACCAATGGCGTGGATGAAAGTTTTTGTACGGGCAAGCAGGATGACCGCGACAAATTTTTACAATGGGCAACAACGGTACCCTACACTTTACGCAACCCATTATACCATTGGACACACCTGGAATTGCAAAGATATTTTGGAGTAAATGAAGTATTGAATGAAAAATCTGCGCATAAGATTTATGATCATTGCTCGGCATTATTGCAATCAGAAGACTTCTCTGTTCAACAGCTATTGCGTAAAATGAATGTGGCTTTGGTTTGTACAACCGATGACCCCATTGATTCTTTGGAGTACCATATCCAAATAGCTTCCTCAGCATTTAAAATTCCCATTTTACCTGCATTTAGGCCCGACCAAGCTATGAATGTAAAACAGGCAGAACATTTTAATGCCTATGTACAAAAGTTAGAAGCTGTTTCCGGCATCAATATTTCTTCCTTTGATGATTTTTTATATGCGTTGCAAAGTCGCCATGATTTTTTTGCTGTTATCGGTTGCAGGGTTTCCGACCATGGACTGGAAGAAATTGATGCTGAAGATTTTACAGGGTCTGAGATAAATACCATTTTTAATAAAATACACACTGGCAAGCAACTGAACGATCCTGAACAAAGAAAATTCCGATCGGCCATGCTGGTGCATTTTGCGGAATGGGATTGGGAAAAAGGATGGGTTCAACAATTTCATTTAGGTGCTTTAAGAAATAACAATATTCGAATGATGCAACAGCTGGGTCCGGATACAGGCTGGGACTCTATCGGTGATTTTTCGCAAGCAAGATCTTTATCAACCTTTTTGGCAAAACTAGATGCAGATAATA
>CALRUV010000130.1:0-10235 GCA_943371455.1 Chitinophaga pinensis
TAAACCCTTTTAACTGGATCAAGATCGGAAATGAAATTGCGCGTCAAAAACCTGCATTGGTTATTGTGCGATACTGGTTGCCTTTTATGGGTCCCTGTTTGGGAACCATTCTTCGGAGAATAAAAAATAACCACCTTACTAAAGTGGTGTGCATTGCTGACAATATCATTCCGCATGAAAAAAGACCGGGCGACACCCCATTTACCCGCTATTTTGTAAAACCAGTGGACGCATTTGTAACCATGAGTGACAAGGTTCTGAAAGATCTTTCTCTCTTTAGTACAAAACCTGCGCAGAAAGTAGTGCATCCGCTATATGATAATTTTGGTGAAGGCATCTCTAAAGAGAAGGCAAGAATAAAATTAGGATTACCCATTGAGGAGAAAATCATATTGTTTTTTGGGTTTATCAGAAAATATAAGGGGCTGGATTTACTATTACATGCCATGCAGGATGAAAGGATCAAATCTGCCCATATAAAATTGCTGATTGCCGGGGAATTCTATGAAAACAGGAAAGAATACGATGAACTGATAGTGAACTTAAACATCGCTGACCAACTCATCCTTCGTACTGATTTTATACCCGATAGTGAAGTTGCCTTATACCTTAGTGCAGCAGATTTTGTGATTCAACCCTATCGTAATGCAACCCAAAGCGGGGTAACACCCCTTGCCTACCATTATGAAAAACCCATGCTGGTAACCAATGTTGGCGGATTACCCGATTTGGTGCCAGATGGCAAGGTAGGCGTTGTTACCGAGCCCCTTGCAGAAACAATTGCCTCTGGTATTCTTCAGCTTTATGAATTAGGTGAAAACTATTTTTTACCGCATCTTCGCGAAGAGAAAAAGAAGTATAGCTGGGTAAAACTTACCCATACCATTCTTGAACTGGCAGGTACAAGTTAAGCAGGCAGGTTTCTTTTAAACCTTTTTCATGATCTATCGCAGCAAAGCACCTTTACGAATTGGATTAGCAGGCGGCGGTACTGATGTTAGTCCTTATAGCGATACATATGGTGGCGCCATCCTCAATGCCACACTTTCCCTGCATGCGCATGCAACGATCGAAACCTTAGAAGATCCCTTTATCATCATCGAATCTATTGATCAAAATATTCAGCAAAAATTCAATTACCAAAACGAACTGCCCATAAATGGGGAACTTGATTTATTGAAAGGGGTATATAACAGGATTCAAAAAGATCATCCATTTGAGATAAAGGGATTTCGATTAACAACATTTGTTGATGCGCCTGCAGGTAGCGGACTGGGCACATCTTCCACCCTGGTAGTAGCTATTATTGGAGTTTTTGCAGAAATGCTGAAACTTCCGCTAGGCGATTATGATACTGCGCATTATGCTTACGATATTGAACGGATCGATCTGCAATTGGCTGGTGGCAGACAAGACCAATATGCCGCAACTTTTGGGGGCTTTAATTTTATGGAATTTTATGCCCATGATAAAGTGATCGTAAACCCACTTAGAATAAAACAGGATTATTTGAACGAACTGGAAAATAATCTGGTGCTTTATTTTACATCCACTACAAGGTCGTCTGCAGCCATCATCAAAGAGCAGCAGAAAAATGTACTTGATCATAATACGAAAAGTATTGAAGCCATGCATCACTTGAAAGAACAGGCTAAAATGATGAAAGAAGCCTTGTTAACAGGTAAACTGGATGCTATTGGCGAGATCCTTGATTATGGCTTTCAGCAAAAGAAAGATATGGCAGCTAATATTTCTAATAAAGGAATTGAAGACATCTATGCAGCAGCAAAACTTGCAGGTGCCACAGGCGGAAAAATTAGCGGTGCAGGTGGTGGAGGTTTTATGATATTTTATTGCCCTAAAAACACCCGATTTCAGGTAATTAAAACATTGAATACCTTTGGCGGAAATATTCGAAATTACCAGTTTACCCAGCATGGGCTAACTAGTTGGACAATTCAAAATTAGCAATCATAAAAAATGGATATGGGCAATAAAATAAGTGAGATCATCAGTGCATCTATTGAAGTAAAACAGCAGATTTTAACTGATGCTTTATTCCAGGAAAAAGTAAAAACGGTGATTGATGAAATAACCAAAGCATTTCAAAGCGGGCACCAGGTGCTCTTTTGCGGCAATGGAGGAAGTGCTGCAGATGCACAACACTTAGCAGCAGAATTTTCAGGAAGATTTTATAAAGACAGAAAAGCCCTGCCCTCTGAAGCTTTACATTGTAATACTTCCTATTTAACAGCAGTAGCGAATGATTACAGTTATGATGTGATCTATTCCAGACTGGTGGAAGGCATTTGTAAGAAAGGAGATGTATTAGTTGGACTAAGCACTTCAGGCAATTCAAAAAATATATTGAACGCATTTGCAGCAGCAAAGGAAATGGGGGTGATTACTATTGCTTTTACTGGTGCTACTGGTGGTAAGATGAAAGATGCCTGTGATTACCTGTTAAATGTACCATCTACCGATACCCCCAGAATACAGGAAAGTCATATCCTGATCGGTCATATTATTTGTGAACTGGTGGAAGCCAATATTTTTGGATAATGCTGGTAAAAGAAGCAATTATTTTAGCTGGAGGTTTGGGCACAAGACTAAGAACAGAAGTTCCTGATCTACCCAAATGCATGGCACCCATAAATGGTCACCCTTTTATTGCCTATGTAATTGATCATTTACAAAAACAAGGTATCAGTCAGTTTGTTTTCTCACTTGGTTATAAGTCGGATGCATTTACCCATTTTCTGGATAAAACTTTTCCGGCAACGCAATGCAAAATTGTGATTGAAAAAGAACCGCTGGGAACAGGCGGTGCTATTCGGTTTGCTGCAAAACAGATAGCAGGATTACATGCAGTTGTGGTAAATGGCGACAGTATTTTCAAGAATAATATCTCAGAACAGGCTGCCTTACATGAGCAGATGGATGCTGATTGTACTTTGGCATTAAAAGAAATGACCGAAATGGAAAGATATGGGGTTGTTGAAACGGATGCCAACCACAGGATAACTGCGTTCAAAGAGAAACAATACTATTCAAAAGGATTGATCAACGGCGGTGTGTATTTGATTCGGGTGGATAGATTTTTGCAGGAATCCTTACCCGAAAAATTCTCATTTGAAACCGACTATCTGCAAAATTTTTATCAGAAAAAGAATATCTATGGCATAGCACAGGAAGGCTATTTTATAGATATTGGGATACCGGAAGATTTTAAAAAAGCTCAAACAGAATTAATACTATCCAATGCTTGATCTGCAAAATATCACCAAAGAATGGACCTTGTTTTTAGACAGAGATGGGGTTATCAACCATGATAAGGACAATGACTATATACGTAACTGGGATGAATTTAGGTTTTATGATACTACTTTAACAGCCTTTTCCTTGTTATCGAATTATTTCGGTAGAATTTGTGTTACCACCAACCAGAAAGGTGTAGGTAAAGGTTTGATGACTTTAGAGGATCTTACTAATATCCATCAACACATGACAGAAGCAATCAATGCAGCAGGCGGACGCATTGATAAAATATATTTTTGTTCAGACCTTGCGGATGACTCCTATCATCGCAAACCCAATCCTGGTATGGCTTTTCAGGCTAAGGCAGATTATCCGGAAATTGATTTTTCGAAGAGCCTGATTGTTGGCAACCGAATCAGCGATATGCAATTTGGGCGAAATGCAGGCATCTACACTGTTTTTGTAGCCACTACACACCCCGAGACACCTTATCCAAACCCAGACATAGATTTGCGTTATGATGACCTTATTGGATTTGCCCAGGCCCTATCCACCACAATAAAATCATAAAATTCTTTTGTAGAAGTACTCGCCTATTATTCGCATCCTGATAGGTTGTACCTTAGTTCGTAATGAAATTTGTGATGAAATATTGTCTGCTACTTTCCTTTTGTTGTTTGGTAACACTGGGTGTAAAAGCTCAGAAAAAAGCGATTCCCCGTGATCAATTACTGACGCAGTTGGAAGAAAATATGCGCAATTATGCCAATGATATTGTGAATGCGCCAGAAATAGCTGAAAGGGCCATTGCAGATAGTTTTTTTACCCGCGCATTGGTGCAGGCTTTAAGGGTTCCCTATTCCTTTTCTTACCCTTTTGATTCCTTACAAACCATTTCCCGGCTTTATGCACCTGATAGTAGCTTTCGTATTATCACCTGGCAGATCATGAAAGACTTTACCTATTATCGCCAAAAAGGGGCCATACAATTCCGAACCAATGATGGTTCCTTAAAACTGATCCCTCTATACGATAACTCTGCATTTACCGAAAATCCTGTTGATTCAGTTAGAAACAATGAACAATGGATTGGGGCTGTTTATTATAAAATAATTCAGAAAACATTTAATAATAAAAATTATTATACCCTTTTGGGTTATGATGAGAACGGTGCAAGAAGTACTAAGAAATGGATAGAAGTACTCAGTTTTGATGCCCAAAATAAACCACAATTTGGGGGCAGATTTTTTACTTACCAGAATGATGCGATAAAACCCAAACAGCCAGCCTATCGCTTTTGTATGGAATTTAAAAAAGAAGCCAATGGCAAATTAAATTATGATACGGATCTGGACATGATCACATTTGCACACCTGATCAGCGAATCAGGGGAAACAGATCAAAAACACACACTCATTCCCCTGGGAAGTTTTGAAGGCTTTAAATGGCTGAATGGCAAATGGGTACACGTTCCTGTAATAAAAGAAGTTGACCCCAACTTTAAAATAAACCCAACACAGGAAGGTGCAGAACAAAAAAATAACCAGTTTTTGCTTCCAAAGAAAAAGGGTAAAAATTAGCAGCCAACTTGTTTCTTAATCAAGCTTCAAAACGGCAAGAAATGCTTCCTGAGGTATTTCTACATTACCAATCTGACGCATTCTCTTTTTACCTTCTTTTTGTTTTTCCAATAACTTGCGTTTTCGGCTAATATCACCACCGTAACATTTGGCAGTAACATCTTTGCGCATCGCACTGATATTTTCCCGGGCAATAACCTTAGCGCCAATAGCTGCCTGAATGGCAATCTGGAATTGTTGTTTAGGTAAAAGCTCTTTTAACTTCTCGCAAAGTTTACGACCAAAATCTTCTGCTCTTCCACGATGGATCAGCGCACTTAAGGCATCCACTTTTTCATTGTTGAGCAGGATATCCATTTTTACAATATCCGCCGGGCGGTAATCTATCGGTGTATAATCGAAGGAAGCATATCCCCTGGTGGAACTTTTCAGTTTATCGTAAAAATCAAAAACGATCTCTGTTAAAGGCATTTCAAAAACTAACTCCACACGGGTGGGCGTAAGGTAACTTTGGTTGATGAGAATGCCTCTTTTACCCAAACATAGGGTCATGATATTACCAATATAATCAGGCTGGGTAATGATTTGTGCTTTGATAAAAGGCTCTTCAATTTTTGCCACTTTAACGGGATCTGGCATTTCTACCGGATTGTTCACATTGATTTTTTCGCCCCTTGTTGTATAGGCTACGAAACTAACGTTTGGTACCGTGGTAATGACTGTTTGGTTGAATTCGCGTTCCAGTCTTTCCTGAATGATCTCCATATGCAACAGGCCTAGAAATCCGCATCGGAATCCAAAACCCAGTGCCTGTGAGGTTTCCAACTCAAAAACCAATGATGCATCATTCAATTGTAATTTGCCCATGCAATCGCGCAATACTTCAAAATCATCCGTATTTACAGGAAAAATACCTGCAAATACCATGGGTTTCACTTCCTCAAAGCCATGGATCATCTCACCTGGGTTATTGGCAAGGGTAATGGTATCACCAACTTTCACTTCTTTGGCATTTTTGATACCTGTGATGATGTATCCAACATCGCCTGCTTTTACTTCTTCCTTTGGTGTCATACTCATTTTTAATACCCCTACTTCATCAGCAAAATAATCCCTGCCGGAAGCAACAAAACGGATCTTATCCCCTTTTTTAAGTATCCCGTTCAGAATTCGGTAATAAACAATAATACCGCGGAAACTATTGAAAACACTGTCAAATATCAATGCTTGAAGGGGTGCTGTATAATCTCCTTTAGGTGCCGGAATTCTTTCAATGATGGCCAATAAGATTTCTTCAATACCAATGCCCGACTTCCCGCTGGCCAAAAGAATATCTTCCTGCTTACAACCTATTAAATCGATGATCTGATCGGTCACTTCCGGAATTTTGGCACCATCCATATCAATTTTATTGATAACAGGTATGATTTCTAGGTCATTGTCAATGGCTAAGTATAGATTACTGATGGTCTGTGCCTGTATACCCTGTGAAGCATCTACCAATAATAATGCCCCTTCACAAGCAGCAAGGGCACGACTCACCTCATAACTGAAATCTACGTGCCCTGGCGTATCAATCAGGTTAAAAATATATTCTTCCCCTTTGTATGGATAATTTATCTGTATGGCATGACTTTTAATAGTAATACCTTTTTCGCGTTCCAGGTCCATATCATCCAATACCTGATTCATCATATCTCTTGACCCAATTGTTTTGGTATGTTCCAATAGCCTGTCGGCCAGTGTACTTTTACCATGGTCAATATGTGCTATGATGCAAAAATTCCTGATATTCTTCATAAGGTTGCAAAGATAAGTGCCCGGAAGCTAGAATAAGGGACGATTTTACCAACTTTGTGGATTCCTGCAACCAGTTTAGTATTCATTTTTGCATGATAGTACCTAATTTTAACCATGTTGTTGAAAAACTTGAATAGAAAGGCACAGGTTAACAATGAAACCGGACTGGGCACTAATACCGCACTAGGTGGTGGAAGATTCTTTAATAAAACAGGGACCCCGAATATTGAAATATCAGGCCTTCCTTTCTGGCGCAGACTAAATCTTTACCATTCCATGTTAACCATGGCCAGGTGGAAATTCATACTCTTTATCTTTGTTTTTTTTATCATCATCAACCTTTTTTTTGCAGTAATTTATCTACTCATTGGTATCGAACACCTGGGTGGCATGGTTGCAAATTCAGATCTGGAAAAATTTGGAGAAGCTTTTTTCTTTAGTGCCCAAACCTTTACCACTGTTGGTTATGGAAGAATTAACCCCATAGGATTTATAGCAAGCTTAACAGCTTCTCTAGAAGCACTTACCGGCCTGATGAGTTTTGCACTGGTAACGGGTATGCTGTATGGAAGATTTGCCAGACCAAGGGCTTTTATACGCTACAGTAAAAATGCATTATTTGCGCCTTTTAAAAGTGGGGTAGCTTTAATGTTTCGGATGGTTCCCTATACCAAAAACTATCTGTCTAATGTAGAAGTAAAAGTAACATTAGCAGTTAAGATAACAGAAGATGGAATTCTGAAAAACAAGTTTTTGAATATGCCTTTGGATATAGCCAAAGCCTCAACCATGACGTCTAACTGGACATTGGTCCATGTGATTAATGAAGAAAGTCCCTTATTTGGATTTAACAAAGAAGATATGGTGAATGCTGAGGCCGAAATACTAGTCTTTGTTCAGGGTTTTGATGAAAGCTTTTCTAATATCGTTTTATCACGTGCATCCTATCATTACGAAGAATTTGTTTATGGTGCCAAATTCTTACCTATGTACCATCCCAATGAAGATAAAACATCCACCATTCTGCATCTGGACCTGTTGGATAGCTATACGGAAGCGGAAATCTCCCTTAAGTTTTAACAATAGCTCTTTCTACTCAGGTTATCAAACAGACATTCGTAAACTTTTATTTATTTTAAGGCATTGATGATAGCAACAAATTCTTCTGCTACCAGAGAGGCGCCGCCTACTAATCCACCATCTACGTCGGGTTGACCAAAAATCTCAACTGCATTAGCAGCTTTCACACTACCCCCATAAAGAATGGAAATGCTATTTGCTATTTCTGTGCCGTATTTATTGGCCAATTGTTCTCTGATAAATGCATGCATCTCCTGTGCTTGTGCACTGCTGGCGGTTTTACCTGTGCCAATTGCCCAAATGGGTTCATAGGCCAGCACAACATTTTGTATTTGTTCCGCGCTAAGATGAAAAAGTGATTCTTCTAATTGTTTGGCAACATAATCATTTTGCGTATCGGCTTCCCGAATTGATAATGGTTCGCCACAACAAAATATTGGTTGGATCTGATTGTTAAGGCAGATATTCACTTTTTCTGCCAGAAATTGGTTTGATTCCTGAAAATATTCTCGACGTTCTGAATGACCGATTATCACATATTGAATTTGCAAAGACTGCAACATCTCCACTGAAATCTCACCTGTGTAAGCGCCGCTTTTTTTACTATAACAGTTTTGTGCAGCAACCAGGGCATTTATTTTACCTGCCAACTTCCCCTGAACCATGGTTAAATAAGGAGCAGGTACTGCAAAAACTGCCTGCTGATAAGTTCGCAAAGAATGAGGTCTACCAATGATAGCGTCCATTAGGTCTTTTGCCTGTTGGATTGTCAGATTCATTTTCCAGTTTGCAGCAGCAATTTGTTTTCTCATAATAAAAGTTATTAAATCATCTGATTTTCAGGAATGATGTTCAAATATATAATGCAATACGGAAGATTCTATGGAAGAAATAGAATGTCCTTTCAATTTTTTCCAATTGTTGATATCTGTCAAGGCTTTTTCAAAAACATATTTCGTTCCCTTAACACCCCAATTGAAATTAGGGATGATAGTAGGCAGCAAACCAGCGCCAAAAACATTACAACATAACCCAATCATAGATCCGGTATTGATTGAAGAATTAATGGCAACACGGGAATAGTCGCCCATGATCACCCCGCATTTATTACCCACCTTACCATAATTATTTCGATAGATATCCCAGATCTTAATCTCGCCAGCTGTATTCTTGATATTACTATTGGTGCTCCCTGCGCCAAAATTACACCATTCCCCAATTACGGAATCCCCCAGATAGCCATCATGAGCTTTATTACTAAAACCCATCATAACTGTGTTCTTTATTTCACCTCCTCCCATACACGAAGGCCCCATACTGGTAGCGCCATATATCCTGCTATTCATTTTGAGGATACTATTTTCGCCCAGACTAAGAGGACCACGGATAACGGTTCCTTCCATGATCACTGTATTTTTTCCAATATAAATGGGACCTGTGGAAGCATTAAGGGTGCAAAAATTGAGCGTTGCCCCTTCTTCTATAAAAATCTGCTCGCTTTTCAGAACCTGTACATTGGCGGGAATAGGCTGAGATACCCTGCCAGCAGTTATTTGATCAAAATCAAATCTGATCATACAATCGTTCCATTGCATCATTTCCCAGGGATGGTGCAGTCGCTGAACCTTAGTAACAGTAAGTGTTTGAGGAAAATGCTGCTCAATTTCAGCTATGGGTGTTTCAAATGGCAGATGATCAGATTTTCCGGCAATCAGGCCATATTCATCCCTTAGGGCATTGCCTGGTTGAAGTGCTGTTATTTTTTCTATTAACAATTGATCAGGTATCACTGAAGCATCAATCCAAATATTCTGCAAATCTTGGCTAGTTGGATATTTTGGCTGCAAATATGCTTCAGTATGCAGAAACACTTCTTCCTTTAAAAGTACTGCCCACCGATCTTGTATAGAAAAAATGCCAAACCTAAGCTCACCCAATGCTTTGGTGAAAGCAAAAGGATAGAGTGAACCTCTTTCTGCATGATCAAATAATATAATGCCCATTATTGCAAAGTAACTGAATAAATGCTTGTGTATTCTTTATCAGAATTGCTTGTTTGAAAAGATAGTTTCGGGGTGGATAAATATGCTTTTGCTTGTTCGCGTTGCATCGGTCTTCTTCAGCCAATTCTTTCTTACCTTGCACCCTCAAACATCAAAAACAATATTATGAGCTTTGGTAATTTTTCATACCCTATGCCAGCCAACGAACCCGTATTGCAATATGCACCCGGAAGTAATGAAAGAGCTGCTTTAAAAAAAACATTGGCAGAACTAAAGAAAAAAACAATCGATATCCCCATGTATATTGGTGGAAAAGCTGTTAAGACTGGCAATAAAAAAGCCATCCATCCACCACACGAAATTCAACACACACTTGGCTTTTACCACGAAGGAGAAGAAAAACATGTACACCAGGCCATAGATGCTGCTTTAAAAGCAAAAGAATCCTGGGCAGCCATGAGCTGGGAAAACAGGGCACATATTTTTTTAAAAGCAGCCGACCTTTTAGCCACTA
>CALRUV010000131.1:0-10195 GCA_943371455.1 Chitinophaga pinensis
AATACTAGCCCAAGGCAATTCTTTGCGTAATTTATTAAAGAGCTTTTGAAAATTCTTTGTAACCTTTTCGGGTGTGATATTATCATAAAATGCAAAATCATTATCTCCGCAATAAATAAATACCTGCTTAGGCTTATACTTCAAGATCATTTCATTTGAAAAACCTATAAGATCGGGATAACTGGCCCCTCCAATTCCTCTGGCTATTATGGGAAAACCCGGAAAGGAATCCTTAATACCCACCCATTTTGTAATAGAAGAACTTCCTGCAAAAACAATTGGATTTTTTGGCGGGGTATTTGCCTGGTCAATTTTTTCAAATGCTTGTATTTCTTCAATATAGTATGGCTTTTTTACCAGCTTTTTGTAGGCAAAAACACTGATAATGCCGATAACAATGATTAAAGCGATTTTTTTCATAAACCAAAGTAAAAAAAAGGACAGTCCATTTCTATTACAAAGGTATTTGTTTCATTTTTCAAACCTAAACACTTTAAAATGTAAACAGCAATTTTACCCAATTTCAAAGGCTAACATTCGTTAGTATTACATTTCTTTCCTTATTTTTGACAAACAAAAAAGATACATGGAAAAGAATATGGAAGATGTATTTCAGGATAAGGTGGATAAAGAGTTCAAGATAGAACCGCGCGACTGGATGCCTGAAAAATACCGGCAAACACTGATTCGCCAAATCAGTCAGCATGCACATAGTGAAATTGTAGGCATGTTACCTGAGGGAAAATGGATTACCAGGGCCCCTAGTTTAAAAAGGAAATCCATCCTGATTGCCAAAGTACAGGATGAAGCGGGACATGGCCTATACCTGTATTCTGCCGCTGAAACATTGGGCATCACCAGAGACGAGATGTATAACCAATTACATACCGGAAAAGCAAAATACTCTTCTATTTTTAATTACCCAACCTTAACATGGGCTGATATTGGCGCTATAGGCTGGCTGGTAGATGGCGCTGCTATCATGAACCAGGTGCCTTTATGCAGAACAAGTTTTGGTCCCTATGCCAGAGCCATGGTAAGGGTATGTAAAGAAGAGAGTTTTCACCAACGCCAGGGCTTTGAAATTTTATTAACCCTTAGTAAGGGAACAAATGCACAAAAGCGAATGGCGCAAGATGCCATCAACCGCTGGTGGTGGCCCAGTATTATGATGTTTGGTCCAAAGGATGATGAAAGTCCAAATACCTTGCAAAGCATGAAATGGAAGATCAAACGTTTTTCCAATGATGAACTTCGACAAAAATTCATTGATGTTTGTGCCGAACAAATTAAATTGTTAGATCTCCGGATTCCGGATAATGACCTCAAATGGAATGAAGCTACTGGACATTATGATTTTGGAAAGATCAACTGGGACGAGTTCTGGGAAGTAGTAAAAGGAAATGGTCCTTGCAATAAAGAAAGACTGGAAACACGCAAAAAAGCATGGGAAAATGGCGCCTGGGTGAGGGAAGCTGCATCAGCCTATGCAGAAAAGAGAAAACAGCGGAAATCTTTAAGTGCAGCATAAAAATTCAGTAAAAAATATAAGATGTCAAACGACAATCAATCCTGGCCACTTTGGGAAGTATTCATCCGAAGTAAACAAGGACTCGATCACAAACATGCCGGCAGTTTACATGCTGCAGATGCACAAATGGCCATTGAAAATGCACGTGATGTGTATACAAGAAGAATGGAAGGGGTAAGTATTTGGGTTGTTGAAAGCAAACATATCCATGCAACCAATCCGGATGATGCCGCTTCTTTGTACGATCCTGCAAATGATAAAGCTTACAGGCACCCTACTTTTTATGATCTACCCGATGAAGTAAAACATATGTAATACCCCATCCCAAAAGGGAAACTTTTATGAATAATATTTCTTTAATTAACTATACCCTGCATTTAGCCGACAACGCTTTAATAATGGGGCATCGCAACAGTGAATGGTGCGGCCATGGACCGGTATTGGAACAGGATATCGCCCTATCAAATATTGCATTGGATCATATTGGTCAGGCCAGAAACTTTTACCAATATGCTGCTACCTTACAAAATAATGGTGCCACAGAAGATTCATTGGCTTTCTTGCGTGATGCCATCGATTTCAAAAATTGCTTATTAGTAGAATTACCCAATGGCGATTGGGCACAAACCGTGTTAAGACTATTTTTTTTTAGTACCTACCAATATTATCTATACCAGCAATTACAAAATAGTAATGATCCGCAACTGGCAGCCATCGCAGAAAAATCATTGAAAGAAGTTACTTACCATCTTCGCTGGAGCAGTGAATGGGTGATCCGTTTAGGAGATGGAACGGATGAAAGCAAAGAAAGAATGATGGATGCTCTGGAAAATACCTGGTCTTACACTGGCGAAATGTTTGAAGCCTGCGAATACGAAACAGAAGCGGCATTTGCAGGTTTTGGTGTTGACCTGATAAAATTGCGCAACGAATGGGATGAAAAAATTGCATCTGTTTTATTTGAAGCAACCCTGCCTATACATGAAGATGTATGGATGCAATCAGGCGGAAAAAATGGCATACATACTGAACACCTTGGTTTTATATTAGCAGAAATGCAATTTCTTCAAAGAGCCTACCCGGGAGCAGAATGGTAATTCTTATCACCCCTAATGCAAAATATGATGGAGGAAATGTGGAAGTCAATCAATACCGAAAATTTGTCTGCTGCCGAATTAGAAAAATCTGTTTGGGAAATACTTGAAACAGTATCCGACCCTGAAGTGCCGGTTTTATCAGTAGTAGATCTGGGTATCATTAGAAAAGTATCCTTAAATATAACAGGTGCCGAAGCAATTGTTTCTCTTGCCATCACCCCTACCTACTCTGGCTGTCCTGCCATTGATATGATGCATATCCAAATTAAAATGGCTTTACTGGAAGCCGGTTTTAAAAATATCCACATCGAACAGATTTTATCGCCAGCATGGACAACCGACTGGATGAGCGAAAAAGGAAAGGAAAAACTTAAAGCTTACGGTATTGCACCACCGCATTTGCAAAAAACAAATGCCAGTCCGGATTCATTTCAGGAAGATGTGGCCATAGCTTGTCCTTTGTGCAATTCATTAGATACAAGACTGGTTTCACAATTCGGGAGCACCGCCTGTAAGGCATTATACCAATGCAATGATTGCAAAGAACCTTTCGACTATTTCAAATGCCACTAACCCCCCTCTGTGAAACTCCGTATGCTCTTTGCCCTCTGTGTTAAAAAAAAATATATTAATTTAAGCTTACACTTAGAATTATAAGAAGCATCCCTGAATTAGTATATTCGTAAAAAGAAGTAACCATGTCATCTATAATTTGCAATATCCAAAACAACATAGCATTCATCACACTGAACAGGCCTGATAAGCTTAATTCTTTCAACCGTGAAATGGCATTGTTATTACAATCCCATTTAGATGAATATGCCGTTAATGATTCCATACGCTGTATTTATATTACAGGTGCAGGAAAAGGATTTTGTGCGGGTCAAGACCTGTCAGAAGTGGTAGACCCGGAAGGTCCGGGCATGGATACAATATTACGCGAACATTATAATCCCATTGTAACCAGGATCAGAAATTTACCAAAGCCAGTTGTTGCAGCAGTTAATGGCGTGGCTGCTGGCGCTGGCGCCAATATTGCCCTGGCCTGCGATATAGTAGTGGCCGCTGAATCTGCCTCTTTTATTCAGGCATTTTCAAAAATTGGTTTGATACCAGATAGTGGCGGCACCTTTCATTTACCCCGCCTTATTGGTTTCCAAAGAGCCAGTGCCCTGATGATGATGGGAGATAAAATAAATGCAACTGAAGCATTAGAAATGGGTATGCTCTATAAAGTATTTCCCGATGTAACATTTGCAGAAGAAAGTAAAAAAATCGCCAAAACACTTTCGCAAATGCCTACCAAAGCTTTGGCTTATATCAAACATACCTTGAATCTTTCCTGCAATAATAATCTGGAAGAACAATTATTACTGGAAGACCAATACCAGCAAAAAGCAGCTGCCACTGCAGATTTCAAAGAAGGTGTAGACGCTTTTCTGGAAAAAAGATTACCCAATTTTAAAGGTCTATAAATGATGAATCATTCCGATGAGCTAGCAAAAGACGTGGTAACACACATGATGGACCAAGACCTCTTTTCTCAATGGTTAGGTATTGAAGTACTGGAAATAAAAGAAGGCTACAGCAGAATAAAAATGACGGTTAAACCGGATATGATCAATGGATTTGGTATCGTGCATGGTGGCATCGCCTTTTCATTGGCAGATTCTGCTTTTGCTTTTGCCTGTAATAACAGAAATAATCTTTCGGTGGCACTGGATACATCCATCAATTTTACCAAACCCATTCATGTTGGCGATACCATTACGGCTGAAGCAACAGAATTACATAATGGCCGCAGCACCGGTCTCTACCATATCATGATCAGCAACCAAAAAAATGAAACGGTAGCGCATTTCAAAGGCACCTGCTTCAGAACCGGTAAAACTTTAATTAACCCATGATCTACGCTTTCAAGGATTTCATTCCTGTGATACACGAATCTGCTTTTGTGCATCCGCAGGCTGCTATTACCGGAAATGTGGTCATCGGGAAAAATGTATATATCGGTCCGGGAGCAGCCATTCGTGGCGACTGGGGTGGCATCACCATAGAAGACGGTTGTAATGTACAGGAAAACTGTACCATACATATGTTTCCGGGTATCACCGTTATTTTGAAAGAAGGGGCACATATCGGACACGGCGCCATTATTCATGGTGCAACCATAGGGAGGAACTGCCTCATTGGTATGAACAGTGTGGTGATGGACAATGTGCAACTAGGTGATGAATGTATTGTGGGAGCACTTAGCTTTTTAAAAACAAATGAGGTTTTTGAAAACAGAAGTTTGATCGTAGGTAATCCGGCAAAAAAAATCAAAGATGTGAGTGATGAAATGATGCAATGGAAAAACGAAGGCACTTTATTATACCAGCAATTACCTTTCGATATGAAGCAGTATTGTTTTGAAACAGCGCCACTAAGAGAAATTCCGGCCGATCGGTCTGTTCAGGAATCAGGCTATAAAACATGGGGCGAATCAGGAAAATCGCTTAACAAGTAACATTGGTGTACCTTTGCAGCTTATTCGTGTAATTAGCTAAATATATAAGATACCGTGTCTGAAAGAAATAATTTCATAGATTATATCCGCATTTTCGCCCGAAGTGGCCATGGTGGCGCAGGGATTACCCATTTGATGCGCAACAAACTCACTGCCATGGGTGGACCCGATGGTGGCGATGGTGGCCGTGGTGGTCATATTATTCTGAGAGGTAACAGCAATTTATGGACGCTATTGCACCTGCGTTATTTTAAAAATGTACTGGCAGATAATGGAGAGAATGGGAGTAAGAATAATTGTACCGGCAAAGATGGAAAAGACATCATTATTGATGTACCCCTTGGTACTGTAGCAAGAGACGAGGAATCTGGCAAAATAGAAATTGAAATTCTGGAGGATGGTCAGGAGATCATCTGGATGAAAGGCGGACGGGGTGGATTGGGAAATAGCAATTTCGCTACACCAACCAATCAGGTTCCGGAACATTCACAACCAGGTGAAGCAGGTATCGAAGGCTGGAAAAACCTGGAGCTGAAAGTATTGGCAGACGTGGGTTTGGTAGGATTTCCCAATGCCGGAAAATCAACACTCTTATCCGTGATCACTGCAGCCAAACCTAAGATCGCCAATTATGCTTTCACCACTTTGATCCCTCAATTAGGTATGGTGGAATATCGCGAACAAAAATCTTTTTGTATCGCTGATCTGCCGGGGATCATAGAAGGTGCTGCAGAAGGCAAGGGCTTAGGTCATCGTTTTCTCAGGCATATCGAACGCAATTCCATTTTATTATTTCTCATACCCGCAGATAGTGCCGACCACCGCAAAGAATTTGAAATTTTACGGAATGAATTGGAAGAATACAATCCAGAAATGTTGCAAAAAGATTTCATTATCGCCATTAGTAAAAGCGATATGCTGGATGATGAATTAAAAGAAGCTATCAGCAAAGAATTACCCGCAGGTATCCCACACCTGTATATTTCATCTATCACCAATTACGGACTTACAGAATTAAAAGACCTCTTGTGGCAAACATTAAATAAACCTGCAGTACAATAATAATTGCAAAATATATTTAGTGTAGGGAAATCACGAATAATAGTTTTTACTATTCATTATAAATTTCTTACCCCGTATTTATTGTTACCTATTTCAGCCATCCTGTTAATGATACCTTAATTTAAAAGGAAAAATTACGAGGGTTACCTTTCAACGATCTTAGTATTAAGTGTATACATACGGGATTATTGATGTACATCTGAATGAGAACCATTCACCCAAACCGTTACGGTTTCCGTATTGATCTGTTGATTGCCTTTGCCTATAAAATTTCTTTTGTGAGCCTTTGAGTAAATGGTGCGCCTATGCGTACTGATGAACTATTATTAAATCTAAAAAAACAAACATTATTATGAAAAAACAATCTATCCAAATCGTTGCCAAAAAATTATTTCTTGGTAACCTGTTAGCCGCTACACTTTTTTTATCGGCTAATGCTGCAACACCCGCTTCTAACAATAAGCCTGCCTATATGGTAGATGCCAACAAAGTAGAAGTGAAATACCTAGGTCTTGACAGATTTAATCAACTGTCGTTCAAAGTAAAGTATAGCAACCCAACTGGTTCTACTTTCAGTCTTTCTGTACTGGATGAAACCGGTGAGCAGGTATTTAAAGCTTACTATGGCGATAAACAATTTGATAAAACTTTCAAATTGCCAAAATCAGAAGTTAGTAAACTTACTTTCGTGATTGAAAACGGTAAAGAGTCTTTAAAAGAAAAATTCGATGTAAGCGTCATTACCAATGTTTCTGAAGAAGTAACAGTAAGCAAAGGATAATTATTGTTCCTACATTTTAAACCAAACCGCTGTTGCTATGCAACAGCGGTTTTTTGCTTTTCGATAAACCAAATTCGTATTAAGGTTATTCAGCGTGTGAAGTATCCATAGGTTTCAATATCTACTAAGCTCTTAGCTAAATGCGTTTTACCATTTACTAAAACATAGACATCGTTACTAATATCAAGAATTTCTTGATACATATGGTCGGTGATTAAAAAACCTTTGTTTTTTCTTTCTGATAAAATTAATGACTTGACTTGTTGAATATGCAATGGTGATAAATAAGAAAAAGGTTCGTCTAATAAGGAAAAATATGATCTGGATTTGATGATCAAATAGATTTCGAAAAGTCTTCGTTGTCCAACAGACAATTGAACTAATGGCATATTATATAGAGGAACAAGTTCTGGAAGATCATTTTCCAATTCAGAAAAATGAATACCAAAATCAGTGAATACTTTTTTTGCAGATTGTGATTTTGGAATAAAATTGTTTTGAGGCAGGAATGTAATTATTTCTGAATGTAAATATGGATTTGCGAAAAATTTATTATCAATCCTCACTGATTTGCTTTCTGCATTCAAAATTCCGTAAATGATATTGAATAAACAGGTTTTACCTACTCCGTTTCTTCCTAATAATGCAGTTACTTGACCGGTTTTACACCCAATATAAATATCTGACAATATATTTCTTTGCCCATTATCAAAAATGATACTATCAGCTTCTATTTTATGATTCATTTAATTGCATATGCCTGTTTTAAGAACAGAATGAGAATAATGAAATCGATTCCGAATGAAATGATCCACAGAACAGTTATTGAAAATCCTAAATTTCTGTAATAATAAAACTCATTTTTTTTATACTGTTTGACAAAAAAATAGATAATAAATGAAGTACTGATTTTTAACCAGAAAATCACTTTAACTGCAATAAAACCATCATTGCTTATTAGATAAGCGCACCATAAAGAAATTACAATTGCAAAAATCATATAACTTTTATAGAACAGAAAAACTGCTCTACATAATGTTCGGATTTTTTGTAATGAAGAATAATTATTCATGCCATTAATATACAAAAAAATCAACATGCCAGAACTGGCTCTTTAAAGTCAATTTCCTAAATAATAATTCCGTCTGAGTTTGGTTTGTCGCTTTACACATCCTGTTGAAAAATGAAATTCCAATATTGCAAAAGGAAATATAATTTCAACCTTATGCAAGCACAAATTTGTTTATTCTGTGGTCATCAGGTATTATTGGTACATGTGCATGGACATTACCAATGTCCGGTTTGTTTTACCAATGCCCTACCCTGTTGTGATGGTGATAATTGCGATACCAATCAACTCTTGCAAAATATGGGGGAAGAAAAAAGCCACCCTGTAATAAAACAGGATGGCTTAAATACTATAAACAAAAGCTGAATGAACTACCCTACAGCTTCACTCTGCATACTTTTTGAACTCTTCTTTCTGTCATCTTCATTCAATACAACTTTACGCATACGAATGTTTTTGGGGGTTACCTCAATACACTCATCTTGCTGAATATACTCCATACACTCTTCCAATGTAAACTGAAGCTTGGGAACAATACGAACCGCATCATCACTTCCGCTTGCACGGTGGTTGGTTAATTTTTTCATTTCCACTGCATTCACATTCAGATCACCTGGTTTGATATGTTCTGCTATAACCTGACCAACATATACCTCATCTCCCGGATCAACAAAGAAACTACCCCTGTCCTGTAATTTATCAATAGAATAGGCAGTGGTGGTTCCGCCAAATTTGGCAATCAGCACACCGTTATTTCTACCCGGAATTGGTCCTTTCCAGGGCTTATAATCAATAAAACGGTGCGCCATTACAGCTTCACCAGCGGTATTCGTTAACATTTGTGAGCGCAAGCCTATCAAACCTCTGGAAGGAATTTCAAATTCGAGGTGTTGCATCTCTCCCTTACTTTCCATGATCTGCATTTCTCCTTTGCGTTGTGTAACCAGGTCGATCACTTTACCGCTAAATTCGGCAGGTACATCAACTACCAGGTTTTCATAAGGCTCATGCTTTTTACCATCTATCGTTTTAACCAATACCTGCGGATTTCCTACAGTTAATTCATATCCTTCTCTACGCATGGTTTCTACAAGAATACCCAGGTGCAAAATACCCCTTCCAAAAACCAGGAAACTATCGGCACTATCTGTATCTTCTACCCGCAAAGCCAGGTTTTTTTCGGTTTCTTTCATTAACCTGTCGCGCAAGTGTCTGGAAGTAACAAACTTACCATCCTTACCAAAGAAAGGCGAGTTGTTAATGCTGAAAGTCATACTCATGGTAGGCTCGTCCACGCTGATAACCGGTAAACCTTCCGGGTTTTCAACATCTGCTATGGTATCTCCAATATTAAAATCATCCAGACCTACTACTGCGCAAAGATCACCTGCAATTACTTCACTAACCTTACGCTTACCCATTCCTTCAAACACATACAATTCTTTTACACGGCTTTTCTTGAAAGAACCATCAGCCTGCACCAAAACTATTTGCTGACTTTCTTTGATCACACCACGGTGTACTTTACCGATAGCAATACGACCAAGAAAGGAAGAATAATCCAAGGAAGTGATCTGCATTTGTATAGGCCCTTCATTTACTTTGGGTGCCGGTACATATTTAATGATACCATCCATTAAAGGAAGAATATCTTCCGTTTGCGTTAAGCTATCATTGAACCAGCCATTTTTACCACTACCATAAAAAGTAGGGAAATTCAGCTGCTCTTCTGTGGCATCCAGGTTAAAAAATAGTTCAAATACGGCATCATGCACTTCATCAGGGCGACAATTGGGTTTATCTACTTTATTGATCACCACAATAGGATGCAGGTTCAGATGCAGCGCTTTTTGCAATACAAAACGCGTTTGTGGCATAGGGCCTTCAAAAGCATCTACCAGCAAAATAACACCGTCTGCCATTTTCAATACCCTTTCTACTTCCCCGCCAAAATCACTGTGGCCGGGAGTATCAATAACATTGATCTTATAATCCTTATAAATAACGGCAGCATTCTTACTGAAGATTGTAATACCCCTCTCTCTTTCAAGGTCATTACTATCCATAATCAGTTCACCTGTATCCTGGTTGTCTCTGAATACTTTGGTTGTTTGCAAAATCCTGTCAACCAGTGTTGTTTTACCAT
>CALRUV010000132.1:0-10188 GCA_943371455.1 Chitinophaga pinensis
ATGCATAGATCAGCGGCAATTTATTTACCGTACAATAATGCCAGATATCTTTGGAGTATTGCAGGTTTAATGTTTCATGTACAGAATAATCAAATTCGGTGGTATCTGTTCTTGCACCAAGGTGAATCACCAAACTGATAGTTGGCTGATGGGTTTCGAGCCATTCAAATAAGGATTGTCTTTCTACTATATGCGCAAATGCTTTGTTCTCCCAATTATTTCTTTTTCCTTCAACGCCAAAATCGTCAACTAAAATCAGATTCCGGTAGCCTTGCTCATTCAAAAGCCCTGCCATACAGGATCCTATAAACCCGGCTGCCCCTGTTAAAATAATTTGTTCATCCTTTTGAAGCGTTTCAGGTTTCTGGCTATAAGAAGAACTTTGCATGAATTGTATTTACTGCTTTGAATTTATACGATTGTTGGTTGCAAGATTTTCTCAATGGCCGTATCATATTTATTTTTCCAATCCTGGATAGCACCCCAGGTTTGTCCATTTACAGCCATACTGCCATCAGTAACAGTACCTAATTCAGTAATGGGTATACCTGATTCATTTGCTTTAGCGATGATGGCTTTTGCATTTTCATTGGTACATGAAACCACCACCCTTCCCTGTGCTTCTCCAAACCAGTAAGCATCATTTCTGATGTCATATTTTGCAGATACCTCAAAACCTTTATTGGTTGGGAAGCCACATTCCATCAATGTTATGGCCAATCCACCTTCACTAATATCATGTGCACTGTGAACCAGTTTATCTTTAATAATGGTTGCAACAAATTGTTGCAGATCCCATTCTTCCTCCAGGTTAAAATAAGGAGCCGGAGAAAAAGCAACCTGTTTCAATTTGTGTAAGTATTCGGAAGATGCAATATCATTTTCTTGCTTTCCTAACAGAAGTATCACATCCCCTGCATTTTTAAAATCGAGTGTCATTCTGTTTTCAAAATCATCCAGGATACCCACCATCCCAATTGTTGGTGTTGGATAAACAGGTCCGTCGGGATTCTGGTTATAAAAACTCACATTACCACCAGTTACAGGCGTTTTGAATTTTCTACAGGCATCACCCAATCCTGTTACAGCTTTTACAAACTGGTAATAAACTTCCGGATCGTAAGGGTTACCAAAATTCAAACAGTTGGTAACGCCAATGGGCTCTCCTCCTGAACAAACAATATTTCTGGCAGCTTCTGCAACCGCGATCATTCCACCAGTATAAGGGTTGGCATAAACATATTTGCTGTTACAGTCAACCGTTATGGCAAGTGCTTTACCTGTTCCCTTAGCTAGCACAATGCATGCATCACTGGGTGCATTGGTGGATGCATTGGCTGCGCCTACCATACTATCGTATTGTGTATATACCCATCTTTTAGAAGCGATATTCGGAATCTGTACCAATTGCTCGGCGATTGCTTTCAAATCAGTAGCATCAGCTACCGTATGAATATCAAAAGCATCGATTTTTTCAAAATAGGCAGGCTCTTTGTATTCGCGTGTGTATTGAGGGGCACCACCGCCCAATACCAGTTCATAAGCAGGAATTTCCGCTTCTAATTCTCCGTGCATATAAAATTTAAGTAAGCCATCATCGGTAACCTGACCAATTTCACTGCAACTCAGGTCCCATTTTTCAAATACTTTTAAAACGGCTTCTTCTTTTCCTCTTTCAACTACTACCAGCATTCTTTCCTGGCTTTCACTTAACAACAATTCCCAGGCTTTCATATTTTTCTGACGGGTAGGCACTTTGTCCAGATCTATACGCATACCTACGCCACCCTTGGCACTCATTTCTGCGGTAGAACAAATGATACCTGCTGCACCCATATCCTGCATACCTATCACTGCATTGGTATCAATAACTTCCAAACAGGCTTCCAATAATTTTTTCTCCTGAAAAGGATCACCAACCTGAACTGCAGGTAATTCTTCTGTACTATCTGCGGTAATATCTGCTGAGGCAAATGATGCACCTCCAATACCATCTTTTCCTGTGGCACTTCCTACAAAGAAAACAGGATTGCCAGTGCCCGCTGCTGTGGCACTTACCATTTTTTTTGATTGCATGATACCAACACTCATCGCATTAACCAGTGGGTTGGTATGGTAACAGTCTTCAAAATAAACTTCTCCCCCAACCGTTGGAACGCCAAAGCAGTTGCCATAATGACCAATACCATGCACCACACCACTTAATAAACGTTGGGTTTTTTTATCCTGCAGGTTTCCAAATCGTAAACTATTCAAAGAAGCAATAGGTCTGGCGCCCATGGTAAAAATATCACGTTGAATACCACCAACACCAGTTGCAGCACCCTGGAAAGGTTCAATGGCACTGGGGTGGTTATGGCTTTCTATTTTAAATACTACACCAAAGCCATTGCCCATATCCATCAGACCGGCATTTTCTTCTCCTGCGGCCACCAGCATTCTACCGCCGTCGCGTGGAAGTGTTTTCAACCACTTGATCGAATTTTTATAACTGCAATGTTCGCTCCACATGCCACTAAAAGCACATAGTTCCGTGAAGTTGGGTACACGTCCCAGTTTTTGTTTGATCAACTCAAATTCATCTGCCGTTAAACGGAGTTTTTCTGCGGTAGTTACGTTGATTTCCATGATGCGGCGAAGTTAAGAAAGTAGGCTTAAGAGGCAAGAGGAAGTTTTACAGAACCTGTATATAAACAAAGAAGTCACCCGTTTTCAGGGTGACTTCCACATATTATCAAGAGAATTTTATGATTTTACTACCCTGCCGCTACCGGCAACTCTTTTCTGAACATCCGAAGCCGCACCCTTATAATATATATTACCACTTCCCGAAATACTTGCTTCCAAACGCTTATTTGCCTGTACTTTAATATTACCGCTTCCACTGATGCTTGCAGATACTTCATCAGTTACCAGGTTAGTACATTCCGCATTGCCACTACCACTGATTTTGGCATTGACCATTTCTGCAGTGCCACTTAATTGAATATTACCACTACCAGAAATACTTACTTCTACATCTTTCAATTTGTAAACCGACATTTTGATATTGCCCGATCCGGATAAACGAAATTTGGTAGATCCATCATTCGAAAACTTGCCATTGCCAATAATATCGCCACTTCCGGATAAGCCAATACCTGTTAAGCGGGATAAGGTTACATAGATGGTTATTTTATTTTTGTGACGCAGATTTACATTCTTCTTTGATTTTATCTGAAGTGTACCATTTTCCACCTTTGTTTCTATATAGGGTAGCAGGTTTTCATCACCTTCCAGTTGTATTGACTGATCAGTGCCATAGGCAATCATTACATCCCAGGATCCGGAAGAATTAACGGCGGAAAAAGCACCGGCATCCCTGGTTTCTTTCTTTACATTTCCGTTGCCTTCAATTTTTTCCCAGGACCATTGCGCAATTGAAGGAGATACAGCCATTAAGGCAAATGCTAATACTATGTTTTTCATTTGTAATTGTTTGAGGTGAAACGATGATGATTTTAAATAGTTACAGTAAATTGAAAAATTATATAAATTAAAATAAATTTATATTTAATAAAATTCTATGTATATATTTTTCCACATTTTAAGCATTTTTCGAAGAAAAATTTTTAGATACTTACATTTTTGACGAATTATTGTGTATTTTCGAACGAATTTGATTTTTTTCGTAAAAAAACTTATATTATGTCATTACGATTTACAGCAATTGGTAATATTACCAATGAAGCAACAGGTGTACCTGTTCCGGACAGCACAAAAATTACTGGCATTTTTAATGAAAACGTATTTACCATTAAAACTGCCCGTGAATTTTTAAGTGACGAAGCGTACAAAAGTTTAAATACCAGTATTAAAGGCGGAAAAAAAATCGACCGCATGGTTGCCAATCAGATCGCAAATGGGATTCGTGCCTGGGCAGAAGCCAAAGGGGTTACACATTATACACACTGGTTCCAACCCTTAACTGGCACTA
The DNA here is from genome assembly GCA_943371455.1 of Chitinophaga pinensis. Classification (GTDB taxonomy): domain Bacteria; phylum Bacteroidota; class Bacteroidia; order Chitinophagales; family Chitinophagaceae; genus Sediminibacterium; species Sediminibacterium pinensis_J. Next base: position 3,977 of record CALRUV010000132.1, read on the forward strand.
CTGCTGAAAAACATGACTCCTTTTTTACATTAAAAGGTGATGGTACCGCTATTGAAGAATTTGACGGAGCTGCCTTGATCCAACAGGAACCTGATGCATCTTCTTTTCCAAGTGGCGGCTTACGTGCCACTTTTGAAGCCCGTGGTTATACCGCATGGGACCCATCTTCACCTGCTTTCATCATAGAAATTGGTAAGGGTAAAACACTTTGTATCCCTACTATTTTTGTTTCTTATACAGGCGAATCGCTCGACTATAAAGCACCTTTACTAAAGGCTTTGGAAGCTTTAAATAAATCCGCTGTTGATGTTTGTAATTATTTTGATAAAAACGTAACCAAAGTAACCGCTACCCTAGGATGGGAGCAGGAATACTTTGTTATTGACGAAGCATTGGCCAATGCCCGTCCCGACCTTGTACAGTGCGACCGTACCGTTTTTGGTGCCGCTCCTGCAAAAGGACAGCAACTGGAAGACCATTATTTTGGATCTATTCCGGAAAGGGTTTATGCTTTCATGCGCGATTATGAGCAAGAAGCATACAAACTCGGTATCCCTTTACGTACCAGGCACAATGAAGTGGCCCCTTCTCAGTTTGAGTGTGCACCAATTTTTGAAGAAGTGAATATTGCGGTTGATCACAATACTTTATTGATGGATGTAATGACCCGTGTGGCCAAACGCCATAAACTAAAGGTTTTATTACACGAAAAACCATTTGCAGGCATTAACGGAAGTGGAAAACATAATAACTGGAGTATGGCAACAGATACAGGTGTAAACCTGCTGGCTCCGGGTAAAACGCCTAAGACCAACCTGATGTTCCTTACTTTCTTTGTGAACATCATTAAAGCTGTGCATGACCATGCAGATATTATGCGTGCAGCCATTGCCTCTGCACCAAATGACCACCGTTTAGGTGCAAATGAAGCGCCTCCTGCTATCATCTCTGTTTTTGTTGGTCAATACCTGTCGAAGGTTTTATCCGATGTTGAATCAAGGGTAAACACCAAATTCGACGAGCAGGATGAAGCCATTTTAAAACTGGATCTGCATCGAAGTATTCCGGAACTGATGCTGGATAATACAGACAGAAACCGTACTTCACCATTTGCATTTACCGGAAATAAATTTGAGTTCCGTGCAGTAGGTTCATCTGCCAACTGTGCTATTTCTATGACTGTTCTTAATACCATCATGGCTGATACTTTGAAGAAATTCAAATTAGATGTTGATGCCCTGATAGAAAAAGGCGACAAGAAAGAAATTGCCATCATGCAGGTGATACAGAAATATATTGTAGAAAGCAAAAAAGTATTGTTTGAAGGAGATGGCTATTCTGAAGAATGGCACCAGGAAGCTGAACGTCGCGGCTTACCAAACTTAAAAACCACGCCTGTTGCTTTGGATGCAATGATCTCAGATAAGGCCAAAAAACTGTTTGAATCTAACGGTGTGTATTCTCATACAGAACTGGAAGCCAGACACGAGATTGAACTGGAAAAATATATTAAAAAAGTACAGATCGAAGGACGTATCATGGGAGATCTGGCCATTAACCACATTCTACCTTCAGCCATCAAATACCAGAATGAATTATTAGAGAATGTGAACGGTCTGAAATCTGCCGGCTTACCTGAATCTGCCTATGCCAGTCAGTTAAGCATCCTTACCCAGGTGAGTGACCATATTCAGGTAATTCATACCAAAGTAAATGAAATGGTTGAAGCTAGAAAAATTGTGAACAACATTGAAGATACACGAACCAAAGCCATCGCCTATGAAAGTCAGGTGAAAGCCGCTTTCTTCGATGATATCCGTTACCATGTTGACAAATTAGAGCACCTGGTAAATGATGACCTTTGGACATTACCTAAATACCGTGAAATGTTGTTTTTACGTTAATGGTCTTTTGAATATCATTAAACCCCGTTCCTTTACCAGAACGGGGTTTTTTCTTGCATATACAATGAAATGTTAATAGCCTGCATGCCGAATATATTTAACCCTCTACCGAAAATCCGAAAAATTGGTTGTGGAATTGTTTTAATTTCAAAGCATAAAATTTTAAACAATACAATTATGAAAAAATTACTCACTTTATTAACGATCGTGCTTTGCTGCTCTACAGCAACAGTAATGGCTCAAGGTGGCGGCGGTGGGGGTCAACAAATGACACCGGAACAGCGTGCAGCCATGATGAAAGAAAGACTAGCACCTGCTAATTTAACTCCGGTTCAAGCTGATTCTGTATTGGCAATCTGGAATGACAGGTCTATTATGACAACTGTATATGGCACTGATAATTTTCAAAGTATTTCACGCGAAGACAGAATGGCTAAAGCACCTGCTTTAAATGAAGCAAGACAAAAAAGATTAGAAAAAGCAATTGGTGCTGAAGCAACCAAAAAGGTAATGGAGATAATGACACAACGCCCAGGCGGTGGTCGTCCTCCGGGAGGGCAGTAATCCGTTAAGAACAAGTTATTTTAAAAAGGCGCTACCCTTAGGTGCGCCTTTTTTTATGGTGGATATGGAACAATTAGTAATTTCATCCACTTAATACATGACGATGAAAAAAATCCTATTTATTGTTTTGATCTTGATTAGTTTTTCTTCTAAAGTATCTAATGCGCAAAGCGGAACACAGGTAAGAACACCGGAAGAATTAAAAGAGCTGTTCAGCTTTTGTGAAAAGCCCTTATTGATTTCCAAATTCAAACTAAGTCCGGAACAAGCCGATAAAGTGGGCGAATTGGATTATTGGATCCGTATCCAACAAAAAAGTATTGATGCCAATACCAACGAAGTATTTGCAACAACTGGTGAACTCATGCAGGAAGTAACCAAAAAGTATAAAGCCTTCTTGTCTGCTGATCAAGCTAAATCCGTTTCTGATTATAAAAAAGTTCATGCCAATGATCCGGAACCATGTGCATTGATTACACTTACATTTAACCAAATATTTGACACAATTGCACCGTTAAAAGCATTGCAACAATACAAAACTCCCTACAGAAAACAGCTGATCGACAAATTGGGTATCAATGGAAGACAGGCGGATATGCTATTTGAAACAGAAGTTTGGAAACAAAAAGAATCCATGACCATTTCTAAAATACCTGATACGGATTTTAACAAGATCCGTAGAACCGTTTCTATGAATAGAGAAAGAGAGAATAAATACCGGGCTATTGGATTAAGCGTTGAACAGATAGATACAACTATTGAATTCTTTAAAGAACATCAGATCAGTACTAAGTAGTTACAAAAAAAGCCGCAGATGCGCTGATTGATTACCTAATCTGCGCATCTGCGGCTAACTTATTTTAACAACTTGGCATTACTTCATCTTAAATGATTCCAGGAATTTAGTTGTAAAATTTCCTTTCCTGAAATCTTCATTTTGCATCAATTGTAAATGAAAGGGTATGGTGGTTTTTACGCCTTCAATAACATACTCACTAAGTGCACGGTACATGGTATCGATGGCTTCTTCCCTTGTTTGTGCAACGGTTATTAATTTACCAATCATGGAATCATAATAAGGAGGAATCACATAGCCAGCATATACATGGCTATCAACACGAACGCCATGTCCGCCAGGTGTATGTAAAACAGTGATCTTCCCGGGAGAAGGTCTGAAATCATTGTAAGGGTCTTCTGCATTGATCCTGCATTCTATCGCATGCATTTGCGGCTCATAGTTTCTACCGGAAATGGGTTCACCCATGGCAATTTTGATCTGCTCTTTGATCAAGTCAAAACTTACCACTTCTTCTGTTACACAATGTTCTACCTGGATACGAGTATTCATCTCCATGAAATAGAAATTGCGGTGCTTGTCTACTAGAAATTCAATGGTACCAACACTTTCATAGTTGATGGCAGATGCAGCTTTGATAGCTGCTTCCCCCATTTTTTGCCTGAGTTCCGGCGTCATAAATGGTGAGGGAGATTCCTCAACCAGCTTTTGGTGTCTTCTTTGAATGGAGCAATCTCTTTCACTTAAGTGACAAACATTGCCATACTGATCACCTGCAATCTGGATTTCAATATGTCGAGGTTCTTCCACAAACTTCTCCATATAAATACCATCATTCTTAAATGATGCGGCTGCTTCCATCTTAGCAGTAGTATAGGCTTTTTCAATTTCAGATTCTTCCCAAACCACACGCATTCCTTTACCGCCACCACCTGCAGTTGCTTTCAGGATTACTGGATAACCAACAACTTTGGCTAGTTCTTTAGACTGTTCAATACTTTCCAATAAACCTTCTCCTCCTGGAACAACAGGAACGCCAGCTTTGATCATGGTTTCTTTGGCTGTTATCTTATCGCCCATCCTGTTGATCATATCAGGAGTGGGACCTATAAACTTGATGCCATGATCGGCACAGATCTGAGAGAACCTAGCATTTTCAGCTAAAAATCCATAACCGGGATGAACAGCATCTGCATTGGTTATTTCCGCAGCAGCCATAATATGTGGAATATTCAGGTAAGAGTCTGCACTAGCCGGTTTACCTATACAAACAGCTTCATCAGCAAATTTTACATGTAAACTATCTTTATCTGCTGTAGAATAAACAGCAACTGTTTTGATACCCATTTCTCTACAGGTGCGGATTACCCTCAATGCAATTTCACCCCTGTTGGCAATTAATATCTTTTTGAACATCCTAATGTTTTGAGATTTGAAAATTTGAAAATTTGAAAATTTCCAGGTAATAAAATAATCCTTAGAAAAACCAGCCATTCAGCTGCAGTTCTTTGGCGCATCTTCAGAAAAATTTCAAATTCCTAAGCCGGTTCTACAAGGAATAATGGCTGGTCATATTCAACAGGACTTGCATCTTCTACAAGCACTTTTACAATTGTACCATTTATCTCACTTTCAATTTCATTGAACAGCTTCATGGCTTCGATAATACAAACTACTTTGCCAGGTTGTATCTCTGTTCCTACTTCCGCCAAAATTGGTTTATCAGGAGAAGGCCTGCGGTAAAATGTTCCAATCATGGGACTTTTAATAGTGATCAGATTATCCGCTTTGGGTGCCGGGGCTGGTTCAGGAGAAGCTGTTAGTGCTGGAGCAGATGCAGCAGGGGCAGTACTGGTGGTAAATACCTGGTGCTGGGGAGCTGCCATCGTAACCACTTGTTCTTCTTTTTGCTTGATGGTTACCTTACCATCTTTGTCTTCTATACTGATCTCACCAATATTACTTTTATTGATGATTTTGATTAATTCGTGTATTTGCTTTAAGTCCATAAATAGCAAGTTTTAGGGGTAAAAACAGTGATTTTGGGTCAAATAGTGGAGCAAAATAGCCTTTTTTTGATAAAAACGGGTATTTTCTTTATTTCTGAAATTTAAAAGAATAATGATTAATAAATTGATTTTTCATAAAAAAGGGGCAATCTTTCGATTTGCCCCCAACCAGTTTAAATTAGAAAAGCAAAAACACCATTATTTAGCTTCTTTCACCCTCTCAACATAAGAACCGTCTTTGGTATTAACACGGATCAATTCACCATCTTCTACAAATAATGGCACCATAACAGTAGCCCCGGTTTCTACAGTTGCCGCTTTCAAAGCCCTGGTTGCAGTGTCACCACGCAAACCTGGTTCACAATAAGTAATTTTTAAAACAATTTTTTCAGGCAATTCTGCACCAATAGGTTGTTCTGTTTCTGTATTGATGAATACGAACACTTCGGATCCATCCATCAGAAACTGAGGAGAATCGATCATTTCCTCGGCTAATGCGATCTGCTCAAATGTGTCGTTATTCATTAGGTTATAGCCTGTGTCATCTTTGTATAGGAACTGAAAAGCCTTTTTCTCAACCCTAACAGGGAAAATGTTTTCCCCACTATTCCAGGTTTTTTCAATGGAACGCTTATTGTCAACGCCCTTCAATTTTGCCCAAACCTTAGCAGCGGCTCTGGCTGTCTTGTTTTCACCAAATTCCACAACAGAATATAAACTGCCGTCCAGTTTCAAAATCATACCTCGGCTGATGTCGGATGTAGTTGCCATTATAATTATTTTTTTATGAATACCCTCTCAGGCAGCCGCAAAAGTAGGGAATGGGCACCAAAATCCATCAGGCAATCCCGATTATATTGGATAATGGATCTAACAGGAATCATATTGATTATCACCTGTTTGAACCTTTTACAGGTAACAAATAAAAAGAACTGTTAA
>CALRUV010000133.1:0-10110 GCA_943371455.1 Chitinophaga pinensis
TTTGGAAAATTGACTGGTCAGGGGTTACCTTCGCCGTCCCAAAATTTGGGGATATTATATCCGGCGGGATAGCGACGGGTTCATTTAAAAAGAAATATTATGAGTAAACTTCATTTCACCACTAAGCATGCGAACGCGGCTACCGTACAGCACAACTGGTATGTGGTTGACGGTACTAATCAAACCGTAGGACGTATTGCATCGAAAATTGCTGCTGTTCTTCGTGGTAAGAACAAGGCTTATTACACCCCACACGTAGATTGTGGCGATTATGTAATCATCCTCAACGCAGAAAAAGTTGTTTTTACCGGTAAAAAGGGAGAACAAAAACAGTACATCAACTATTCTGGTTACCCCGGAGGTAAGAAGGAAGAAGTTGCGGAAGACCTGTTAAAGCGTCGTCCGGAAGTAATTATGGAAAGGGCTGTAAAAGGTATGTTGCCTAAAAACCGTCTTGGCCGTAAGATGATTAAAAAGCTGTTTGTATATGCCGGAACAACACATCCGCATTCTGCACAACAACCTAAGGACTTAAAATTCTAAACCTTTGCCAAAGCGTTCATCGCTAGGCATTAAGCATCATAAAAATGGAAAAACAAAAAAATGCAGTTGGTCGCCGTAAAGAAGCTGTAACCCGTGTGTTTATCAGCAAGGGTGAAGGTAAGATCATTGTGAACGACAAAGATTATAAAGCTTATTTCCCATTGGTTTATTTACAAAACCAGGTAGAAGCTCCTCTGAAGACTGCTGATATGATTGGCAAGTTCGACATTGTTATCAATGCGCAAGGTGGTGGTTTAAAAGGCCAGGCCGAAGCAGCCAAATTAGGTATTGCCCGTGCTTTGCTGGAGGTAAACCCTGATTTCCGTCCGATATTAAAAGCGGCTGGTCAGCTTAAGCGTGACCCTCGTAGTGTTGAGCGTAAGAAATTCGGTCATAAGAAAGCCCGTAGAAGCTTCCAGTTCAGCAAGCGTTAATACCAATTTGTGGTTTGTTGTTTGTAGTCTGTTTTTTCATGACTATAAAACCTGACCACAGACCACAAACAACAGATAACAAACAAAAATTAAAAAAATTACAATGGAAAATAACACTTCATTACAACAACAACTTCTGGAGGCCGGTGTACATTTTGGTCACTTGAAAAAGAAGTGGAATCCGAAGATGTTACCCTACATCTTTGCTGAGAAGAAAGGTATCCACATTATTGATTTGAATAAAACGGTTGACCATCTGAAAGAATCTTCTGCTGCTATCAAGCAGATCGCTAAGAGCGGTAAGAAGATTATGTTCGTGGCTACCAAAAAGCAGGCTAAAGAAATCGTTAGCGAATGTGCTAAGCGAGTAAACATGCCTTATGCAACTGAACGTTGGTTGGGTGGGATGTTAACCAATTTCAATACTGTTCGTAAGAGTGTGAAGAAAATGCAGAGCATTGAGAAGATGCTGAATGATGGTAGTGCAGAAAGCTTGACTAAAAAAGAGCGTCTTACCTTAACTCGTGATAAGGATAAAATGGAAAAAGTATTGGGCGGTATCGCACAATTAGGTCGTTTACCGGCTGCTTTGTTCCTGGTAGATATCGGTCATGAGCATATTGCTTTGTCAGAAGCCAAGCGTTTAGGTATTACTACCTTCGGTATGGTAGATACCAACAGCGATCCTAATAAGGTTGACTTTGCGATTCCTGCTAATGATGACGCTACAAAATCTATCGCCATCATTACTAATTATATCATTGCTGCCATTGCAGAAGGTTTGGCTGAGCGTCAGGCTTCTAAAGATGAAGATGAGTCTGATGACAGTAATAATGAGAATGAAACAAAAGCTCGTCGTCTGGAAGCAGAAGCACAGTCAGAAGCTGCCCGTGGCGGTCGCTCTCGTGGCGGTGGTGGTAATGCTCCAGCTGGTGGACCAGGTGGTGCACCTAAGCGTCGTGTTCCAGGAAATCGTCGCCCTGCAGGTGGTGGTGGTACCGGTGGACCCAGATAATTTATTTTATCATGCAAGAACCTATAGAATTAATATTAAGTAATTGAAAATTAATGATCGCAGATTATTGGTTTTCGATTACTTGTTATTAATTGCTGATTATTCATAATTAATTACAATGTCATGTCAACAATAACAATAACCGCACAGGATATTAATAAACTGCGCCAGGCTACCGGAGCTGGTATGATGGATTGCAGGAAAGCATTAACCGAAACAAATGGTGATTTTGAAGCTGCAATTGACTGGTTACGTAAGCAAGGTCAGAAAGTGGCTGCTAAACGCAGCGATCGTGAAGCAAAAGAAGGCGTGATCATCGCAAAAACTTCTGCCGATAATAAAGTAGGATTTGTGGTATGTATCAGTTGCGAAACTGATTTCGTATCCAAGAATGCTGAATTTGTTACATTTGCGCAAAGCATTGCTGACGCCGCAGTTGCCAATGATGTTAAGTCAACGGAAGAGCTGAATGAAGTGGTGGTTAATGGTTCTAAGGTATCTGATATGATCAATGATAAATTGGCATCTATCGGAGAAAAAATTGGTGTAGCTAAATTTGAAAGAATTGAAGCGCCTTATGTAGCATCTTATATACATGGTGCATACCGTATGGGTGTATTGGTTGGTATGAACAAAGAAGCAGCTGAAGCAGGTAAGGATGTGGCCATGCAAATTGCAGCCATGAATCCATTAGCTGTAGATGCAGCAAGTATTCCCGCTGAAACCATTGTAAGGGAAAGAGCGATTGTGGTTGATACTATGAAAGCAGATCCTAAAATGGCAGGTAAGCCTGATGAGATGATTGCAAAGATCGCAGAGGGAAAGCTGAATGCATTCTTTAAAGAAAACACCTTACTGGCTCAGGCATTTGTAAAGGATGGTGCGATCACTGTAGAAGCCTATCTAAAATCTGCCGGCGATGTTACGGTTACTGAATTTAAACGTGTTGCATTAGGATAATATTAGAAAGCATTATAGTAGAAGGGTAGCCATTTTGGCTACCCTTTTTTTGTTTGGAGCCCTTAAGAGCTAGGTTTTTTTGCTACAGTGTTTTTGAGATGACGCCATAGGGGGTCTGACGACATGTTCCTGACGATTACCGACGAGATGTTCCTGACGGAACATTTTTAGGATAGTATTTTGATTTGTGGTGTTACCTACGAGATGTTCTTAGCGGACCATTTTGATTTATAGGGGTATCTACGAGATGTTCCTGACGGAACATTTTTAGGATAGTATTTTGATTCGTGGTGTTACCTAAGAGATGTTCCTAACGGAACATTTTGATTCATAGGGGTAACGGCGAGATGTTCCGTCAGGAACATCTCGCGGGTTGAATTTTTTACGGGGATTTTAAAATTAGTCGCAAATGAAAAAAGGTGTAAAGACCTATTATATCATCGGATAATACGGTATATGAATTTTAAAACTAGCATTAATTTGTGTCTAATAAAATACAACGTATTGTTCCGTCAGGAACAAATCGTTGGTAGACAAATAATATTTAAATGAAATCACGTTCCGTAGGAACGTATCGTGTTTGATCAAAAAAAATCATGATGCCAAATACATACACACAAATCCATATCCAATTTGTGTTTGCCGTAAAATACAGGCAGGCATTGATTGATAAGGAATGGAAAGAAAGATTACATAAATACATTACCGGAATTTTTCAAGAGAATAACCATAAAATGTTACAGATAAACAGCATGCCGGATCATATTCATATTTTTATTGGTATGCGGCCTAATCAATCTGTTTCATCTATTATTCAATTAGTAAAATCAGGAAGTAGCAAATGGATCAAGGAAAATGGTTTTTGTAATAAGCCATTTGCATGGCAGGAGGGGTATGGAGCGTTTTCTTATTCTAAAAGTCATACGGAAAGGGTGATCCGATATATAAAAAATCAGGAAAAGCATCACCAAAAAGAGTCATTTCTCCCTGAGTATAAAAAAATGTTGGAAGTATTTGAAATTCCCTGGGATGAGCGTTACCTATTTCTGAATCCGGAATGAATACTCTTTTACGGGAATTCTGTTAAAAATTAGAAGTTCAGTCTTCAGTTTACAGTTTTGGGTTTAGATAGCTCCTGTAACTTTTTATAGCGTAACAAAACCGGTATTTTTCTCTTACGAAATCGGTTTTTACGATTGTCTTGGCATTTGCTAAAAAATTCAGGTTATTTGCATATAAATCAACTACTTCCCATGCTTCCAAAATTCAAACGTATCCTGCTTAAATTATCCGGTGAGGCTTTATTAGGCGACCAACGCAATGGTGATCCTTTTAACCCCAAAATCATTGAACAATACGCACAAGACATCAAACTGGTTACCGACTTGGGTGTTCAAGTGGCTATTGTGATTGGAGGAGGTAATATTTATCGTGGTATGAATGAAGCGGAAAGTGGTATTGAAAGGGCACATGGTGATTATATGGGCATGCTGGCAACGGTGATCAATGCGATGGCTATGCAGGCCATGCTGGAAAGAATTGGAGTATATACCCGTTTGCAGAGTGCTATCAATATGGAGCAGGTGGCAGAACCCTATATCCGCAGAAAGGCATTGCGTCATCTGGAAAAAGGCAGGGTGGTTATCTTTGGTGCAGGTACTGGTAACCCATACTTTACAACAGATACGGCTGGTTCTTTGCGGGCTATTGAAATGAAGGCAGATGTAATTTTGAAAGGAACAAGGGTGGATGGTGTTTATACAGCTGATCCGGAAAAAGACCCGACCGCCGTTAAATTTGATAAAATCAGTTTTCAGGATTGTATTTCCAAAAACCTGAAAGTGATGGATATGACAGCATTTACTTTGTGTATGGAGAATAAATTACCCATCATTGTTTTCGATATGAACAAGCCGGGTAATTTGCTACAGGTGGTAGAAGGCCTCAATGTAGGGACGCTGGTAAGCTAATGGCCCATTCATAAATTAATTAAAGCAAGTTTTTAATACTTGTCTATTTTTAGAATGATGAGAAAATTTTCACTATTACTGATTCTAGTTTTTGCCATTTCGTATTGTGGTCACACACAAGGGAAACTCAGTTTACCCGATGCCATTTCTATAGCGTTAAAGAATAGCTATAATATCCAGCTAGCAAAAGATAACGTAGAGATTGCTGTTATCAACAATCATATTGGGGTTGCCGGGGGATTACCCGTTGTAAATGCTCAAATAATTGATAACGAACAAATAACTAGTATCAATCAAAAATTTCCTGATCCATCAAGAGATGTTAAAAGAGATGGTGTAAGTTCTAATATACTTGTTGGTAATGTTACCGCAAGTATATTATTGTTCAATGGTTTTAGGGTAAAAGCGGCAAAAAGTAGATTGGAAGAATTGTCACGCCAAAATGAAGGTTTGTTGAACGCACAAATCCAGAATACTTTGGCAGAAGTAAGTACTGGTTATTATAACGTTATCAGGCATCAATATTTTTTAAAAAGTATCAATCAATCTATTGAAGTTTCAAAGAACAGACTGTTTATATTAAAAAGCAGGATGGAAATAGGCCTGGCCAATAATGCTGATATCTTCCAGGCACAACTAGACCTAAATACATTGATTCAACAAGCTGAGGCACAAACGCTGGTCATCAATCAAAGTAAAACAGATTTATTAAACCTTATTTTTGTAAATCCTGATTCTAGTGTTGTTATTAGCGATACAATTATTATTGACAGAAATATAAATATTGCTGAGATAAAATCCTTGTCTCTGAAAAATCCTCAATTAATAGCTTCCGAACAACAAATAAAGATCAATCAATTTTTAGAAAGAGAAGTGGCTGCATTACGTTCACCTACGCTTAGAGCTACCACTGGATTTAATATTAATAATACTACCAGTGCTGCTGGTTTTATCTTGCAAAACCAAAGCTATGGTCCACAAATCGGTTTAAACCTGGCAATACCTATTTATAATGGATCTATTAATAAACGTTTACAGCGGGTTGCCGAAGTAAATACCAGAATTGCACAAACGCAGCGAGATGATCTTTTATTGAATCTTGAAACAGGAGTTGTAAAAACTTACCAAACTTATGCTAGTACCTTAGAACAATTAAAAACTTCTAAAGAGAATTACGACTTGTCCATCAAATTATTGGATTTGGTGATGCAGAAATTTGAGTTGGGCCAGGCTACTATTATTGATGTAAGAGTGGCGCAACAAAGTTTTGAGTTAGAATCTTTTAGGCTAGCTAATTTAGCTTTCACAGCAAAAGTTGCTGAAATAGAATTAAAGCGTTTGGCTAATTTATTGCAGCCTTAATTAAAATGTGGCTTTACCTTAGTTGTAATTTGTAATCCGTTTTCAATTAATATTTAGCTAGTGCCCCCATCCTTGCAATCTAAACTACCTAATGTAGGCACCACTATTTTTACAGTGATGAGTCAAATGGCATTAGAATATGGTGCCGTAAATCTTGGACAGGGTTTTCCTGATTTTATGATGAGTAAGGAACTTACTGATCTGGTAAGTAAAGCCATGAATGAAGGCAATAACCAATACATTCATATGAATGGCCTCTTTTTGCTAAGGGAAAGACTGGCTATTAAAGCTGAAAAATTATACGGTGCTCATCTAAACCCTGACACACAAATTACCATAACGCCGGGAGGCACTTATGCGATATATACAGCACTGACAACTGTTTTACAACCAGGTGATGAAGTGATTGTATTTGAACCTGCCTACGATAGTTATATTCCTAATATTGAGATCAATGGGGCAAAAGCTGTTCGTATTTCATTGAAATTTCCGGATTATTCTATTCCCTGGGATGAGGTAAGGGCTAAAGTGAATAGTCGTACCAAAATGATCATGATCAACTCTCCACACAATCCTACAGGTAGTGTGTTAAGGAAAGAGGATATGGAATCATTACAACAGATTGTTGCAGGCACAGATATTTTTATTTTGAGTGATGAAGTGTATGAGCACCTCATTTTTGATGATATTGAACACCAAAGTATCTTAAGGTATCCTGATCTGCTGGAAAGAAGTTTCGTCTGCTTCTCTTTTGGGAAAACCTATCATTGTACCGGCTGGAAACTGGGCTATTGCATCTCTTCTCCGGACCTGATGAAAGAATTCAGAAAGGTTCACCAGTTCAATTGTTTTAGTTGTGATACACCCAAGCAGGTAGGTATTGCAGCTTATATCACCAATGAAGAAGCCTATCTTTCGCTGGGAACTTTTCTGCAGAAAAAAAGGGATTATTTCCGCGAATTAATGAAAGCTACTCCTTTCCGTTGTATTCCATCCCATGGCAGTTATTTTGAATGCTACAGTTACGAAAGTTTTTCTGATGAGGCGGATAAGGATCTAGCCATTCGTTTAACCAAAGAGTATGGCATTGCTACTATTCCGGTTTCTGCTTTTTACAAAGAAGGGGATGACAATAAAGTATTGCGGTTTTGTTTTGCAAAAAAAGAGGAAACATTAGAGAAAGCCGTTGCAAAACTGAGTCAATTGCAGCAATAGCTCGCTTTAAAATAATTAAGTCAGTTAATTACAGACCCCACCAATAATTAAGTTTTAAAACAAATGCCCGATTCTTAACACCAAAAGGTGCAGGGAAATAATTATCGGTATATACCAGGTAAAGATCAGAAGCTGGTTTGTACCGCCACTGCAACCTGCCATTAAAATTTATATTTTTTTGTTGTTCGTTGTATTGAACATAGGTGGTGATGAATAGCTTATTGGTAATGGTCACATCAATCTTAGGACCAAACAGCACAAAGGAAGTATTTCCCCATGGTTTGGGTAGATTCAGGAAATTATAGCTGCCGCTAACGGCAATACTTACAAAGGGTTGAAAGCGATAACCCATATCGGCACTAAATGAAAGTCTTTGTCCATCTGCATAATAGCCGCCAAAGCGCAAGGAACCGGCATAAGTAAATAATTTTTGTGGCTGTGAAACAATGTCCAGACCGAATGTATTAGCTGTATGTTTACTGCCAACCTTGAGTGAATCTTTACCGTTATTGGTAGGGTCAAATGGTTTTAGCAATTCAATATAATCGTATTGTGCAGAGCCGGTTAGTGCTATTCTATTTCTGAAAGTGACCAGGTATGTAAAATGATATTGTTCATCTGTTTTGTACATTTTTTCGTTAAAGTATAGGGTTGTACTAATGGATGGGCTATGACTTAAAATAGTACCTTTTTTTGGAAAATAATTTTTGATGATCTGTGGATTGATCTTGATATAACCTTGTCTGGGTACATACCCAACTTCGGCCTTATAGTTCTCGCCAACATATTCATGCTGCCAGGTGATATTCCATTTGCGGCTATTGTAAGCTAATGTTGTAGCGTGCGAATAATCATTGGTAGTGATGCCCTGACTAAAAGATTTAAGCAGGAATGTTTTCCCTGTCCATATATTATTTGAGGAAGCTAAATTATATTCAATACCAATATTTCGGTTGAATTGGCTGTAAATGGGTTTGGTTGGGTCGGCACCGGGAAGGTAATTAGCGGAAGATTTATCTACATAAAGCAAACCGATGGTAGAGCGCTTAAATATTTTTCTTTGTAAGGATAGTACGCCAAAATTTTGTGTGGGCAATCCAGTTACATTCACTGCTTCTGTTTGGATATGCATGGCACCTAAGCGCCAGTTCTTATCCAGTTTACCACTCAGTCTTGCACCATAACGGATGGGAACACCCAAACCAATTCTTCTTGAAAAAAATGGCCGAATATTGGTGTTGCCATAATTGGCGAACAGGTCATTATTTTCCAGAAAAAACTGTCTTCTTTCGGGGAAAAATAATTCAAATCTATCGAGGTTGGTTACTTGTTTATCTACTTCCACCTGCGAAAAGTCTGGATGAATGGTAAGATCCAAATTCAGGGAAGAGGTAAGTGATATTTTTGCATCAAGGCCTATTTCTGTTTTGTAGGCTGCATCTTTTCCGGTGGTAAAATCCTTAGACATACCTGAAAGCAGGTAAGGAATCACCGATACATTGGCACCCTGAGTTGGTGGCGCTTCATCCCATAATAATATGCCAGTATAAGCAAGGGATGCGGTAGGAAACTGCCTGGGAACCCTTGCCCAGCTTGATTTTTCAGTGGTTTTAAGATCGTTCCTGCTAAAGTTGATGCCCCATTCTTTGATGCCTTTTTTATAACGGATGCTTTTGAAAGGGATGGCAGCTTCGAATGTCCATTTTTCTGTTTCATTTTTCACGAAGGAAGTCCATTTATTATCCCAGTTCAGATCCGCCTTACCACCTTCATACAAACTGCCATCCCATTGGGCACCTGCGGCATTTGCGCCAAAAGTAAAACCATTGGTTTGGTCATCAAAGGGGTCAATGAAAAAGATGAAATTATCATTTTTGCCAAAATTAAAATCCCTTCTGAGTGATTCAACCATATTTGGGCCAGCCATTTTCTTATAGCAAACGGCAAGGATGTATAAATTCTTTTCATCAAAACACATGCGTACATCGGTTCTTACAGTTGCCTTACTGGTATCCATTGGCAGAACCATAAAGAAATCATCAGCCGGAATTGCCTGTAGCCAGGCGCTTTCCTCCATTATGCCATCTATCTTAATAGGTTCCTTTATTTTATGGATGGGTAATTTTGAACCTGCATTTATTTTTTGAGCAGAGGCTTGCCCCATAGTAAAAATAAAAATAGAAGCTATCAGCAAATGTTTCAACATAAAAATATTATCGATAATACATGAAGACCTGGAATATGTTTAGTTTGATTATTTTGTTTTTTCGAAACCTAGTTTTCTGGCCCTTGCGATGCTGATATAGAGTTTGTAGGATGAAGTATTTTTTACTTCTTCAAAAAACAGATCACCTCCAAAAAATGAAAATCCATTTTTATATTCGGGAGTCAGCAATTGAGGTAATTCTTCCCTGTTGCCTTGCATATAAAGTTTACCTTCTTTTTGGTAAATCTTTAATCCGGATTCTGTTTCTGCGGAATAGTATTGTCCACTTACTAAATGCAAATTAGATAAATCAGGTAAGGAAGTAGCAAAATAAAACGAACTATCTGATCCATTTAAAAGCGCAATTTTTTGATCTAAGAAAAGGTATCTGATTCTGCCTATTCT
>CALRUV010000134.1:0-10055 GCA_943371455.1 Chitinophaga pinensis
GTATTATCGATTCCATTGATGATGCCCTGGATTTAATTGTTGAATTAAAAGCGAAAGGCTATACGGACGAACATATCAATTACCTGGAAGTGCCCGAAGGGAAACATGATGTTACCACCTGGGGATTGGCTTTGCCTTTCTTTCTTAAATGGGGGTGGGGGATCAAGGGGGTATAGTTTTAAGTCTAGCGTTGATGTTATGATTTTTATATAAATATTAGGGGGGGGGAAGTGTTGTTGGATAAGCATAAAAAAACCGGACAAATTTGTCCGGTTTTTTTAATAAGTGTATTCAAGATTTTTAGAAGATGTACCGGATACCTAATTGAGCCTGCCATACGTCAAAGATGGTAGTACCTTTTCTGTAAGTGGTATAGTTAAGGGTATTGTTGAAATTGTTCATAGTTGCAACTGGAACACCATTTGCATTTACACCTCTGGCTGCAAGTACAGCGGTATTGTTAACGCTATAACCTACGCCAGATGAGGGGTTCAACATATTTCCAAAGTTGAAGATATCACCTCTTAACTGTATGGTGTGTCTGTTTTTGCTGATAGCACCAAATAACTCTACCATTACAGAAATATCAAATCTTGTAACATAAGGAAGTAAACCGCCATTTCTTTCAGCGTATTTACCACGACGTGTACTTAAATAGCTATCCTGGTTGATATATGCATCAAATGCATCTTTTTGTTGCTGAATAGTAGAGCCAGTTTGGTTGATAAAATTCATTTCACTTTGATCCCTGGGAACATATAATAAGTCATTGCCAGATATACCATCACCATTCAAGTCACCAGAATAAGTGTAAGTTAAACGACCCTGATTCTGTGATTGACCGAATAATGAGAATTGAATAGCAGCATTTTTACCAATTTCAGTTCTGTAGTTAAAGTTGGCAATAAAGCGGTTAGGAATATCATTATCACTATTAGAGATATCGGGTCTGTTATTACCGTTTACAGTTCTGTTTCCAGACCAGCTAGAGAAGGCGATAGAACCACCAGATAAATAATCTCTGGAACGACCATAGTTGTAAGCAAGCATCCAACCAAAACCTTGCGATTTCAGGGGTTTTTCAATTTTAACGGTTGCTGCAATTGATTGACCATAAGGTCCGCTTTTTAATACAGTAGCATCAGATATTTTAGGATTAATCCTGATTGCTGCAGCTGAAGTATTTAAAGTTGCTACGCCATTAACCAAAGCATTTGGATTTGCATAACGTACACGAGCATCTGGTCCTGCAAAAGTTCCCTTAGGTGCTACCAGGTTGCCATTGTAATAGAATATATTATTTAAGCTTTGTGTAAATATTAATTCCACACCTCCAATGATATCTTTGAACAATTTCTGATCAATGGCAATATTGGTTCTCAGAATTTTTGGATACCTGAAATTATCAGCAACTGGTGCAATATTATAGCTGGCTGCAGGAGTTAAAGGTGTTGGCTGTAAAGATGCAGGTACTGATGCCGGTGTGGTTGGTTTGAAAGGGAATATTGTAGTTGCTGCATTGTCGAAGAAACCAGAACCACTGATCACACCATTGTTACCCACGGAATTACTGATATAAACAAATGGCGGACGGCCTGTGAATAGACCAACACCTCCACGGATTTGTGTGCTTTTGTTACCAAATACATCATAATTGAAGCCAATCCTTGGAGAAATCTGCAATAAGGCAGATGGTAATTTTGAAGTACTTAGTTTTACAGACTGACCATTTTCATCCAGAAAACTCATGCCATCAACTTCGTTGTTGATGAAACCTGAACTGGTGAAAAAAGGTACATCAAAACGAATACCGTAAGTCAGGTTAAAATTTCTTTCCAGTTGAATTTCATCCTGAATATAAGCACCAATATTATTCGCTTTGGTAACAGCTGCCCAAACACCACCACCGGGTAAATTACTGATAGAGTATTGGTATCTTCTTAACTGAACTGGGTTAGTGGTCAGGTTAGGATTTGCCAGATACGCATCAGCTGAAGTATAAAAATCAGCTAAACTTTTAAATGTATAAGTGCCATTTACATTAGGCGTAAATGCATTGTAGTATTCAAAAGATTCATAAGCTACCCCTGCAGTAACGGTGTGTTTACCGGCATAAATGGTCATGTTATCTGAAAACTGCCAAGTGTCTGTATTTAATCGGTTATTTGGCGTAAATGGGTCCCCACCAAATGAAATATAATTGCGGTCACCTGTACCATCAAGAATATCTACTAATGGAAATGGGTTGCCTTTAACTGCTCTGTAATCTCTGTTGGCTGTGTAGCCAAATGAAAGTTCATTAGCAATCTTACTACTGAAACGACTGTTCAATTGTCCAATAACTGAAAAGATATCATTGTTTATTTCATAAGTGGTATTTTCATACACGTGTGATTGTGAACTTGATCTGCCGGCAAATGAACCAGAACCGCTAATTACTACATCTCGTTTAGACTTCAAATAGTTACCTCGTAAACTTAATTTATGTTTATCGTTGATGTTCCAATCAATTCTTGCTAAACCTTTATTACTGGTAGTCAAGAATGGATAATTTTCGTATGCACCCGGATCGTAATTGAATTTAGATTTCAAGTAAGTTGCTAGCGTGATTAAATCAGACGCTTTCACACGGCTTACGTTGCCCTGTCCAGTATTTGAACCGTTATCAGCTAAAAATAATGCACCTGGATCAGTTCTTTTTTCATTTTCATAGTTGAGGAAGAAGAACAATTTGTTCTTGATGATGGCACCACCTAAACTAAATCCATATTGTTTTACATCAAAAGCATTGGTTGATACATTCTCCTTTCCATCAACACCAGCTTTGGTTCCAACAAGTCCTTCATTTCTGTTATTGTAAAATCCGCCACCATGTAAAGTATTAGTACCACTTTTGGTAACTGCATTAATGTTTGCACCTGTAAATCCTGCTTCCTTCAAACTGTAAGGAGAAAGACTCACTTGTACTTCTTCAATCGCATCTATAGAAACTGACTGAGAGTTGGTCTGACCACCATTCAAAGAAGCCAATCCGAATGAGTTGTTAAAGATGGTTCCATCCAAAGTGAAATTGATAGCTCTTCCATCCTGACCCGCAAAAGATGTTCCCTGTGCCTGTGGCGTTAATTTGGTGAAATCAGTGATACTTCTGTTTAAAGTAGGTAAACTAGAAAGTAACCTTCTGCTGATATTGGTTGAAGCACCTTTTCTGTCTTTTGAAATCAATGCATTTTTTCTGCTCGCAGTTGATACAACCACTTCGTTTAATTGGGCATTGGTTTCAATCAATATAACATCCAATACGGTAGGTTCTCCCAGTTGTACAAATACATCTGTATTGACTTCTGGTTTCAAACCAACATAGCTGGTTGTGATCTTGTAAGGTCCACCTACACGTAATGCCGGCACGTTAAATTTACCGGTGTTAGATGAAACGGTTTTGTACTTGGTTCCTGATGGCTCGTGGATTACTTCAACGGAAGCACCAACAAGGGCTAAGCCCTTACTATCTTTTACTGTTCCGGTTAATGTACCACCGGTTACCTGAGCCATAGAAGCATAAGCCATAAAAATGACTGATAGCATTAGGCTAAATCTCTTTAAAATTCGCATATGAGCATAGTTTTTGATTTTGCAAATATCATACATATATGCTGTTACAAAACCCCTCTTTTCGATTTAATGTTAAATTAATAAAGAAAAATGTAAAAAATGTTGATTAAATGGTAATAAAACCTTATAATAAACTTAAACAAAAAACAGTTTGAAGTTGCAATAAGGCAGTTAATGCTACTGAAATTAAACAATTAAAATATAAACAATTATTTACATGTGATTCTAAATCCTAGCCGGCAACTCCAATTTGATGAGTAAGCTGCTTGCATTGAAAGCTTCTTTTGCCATAATTTTCCTTCCAGTAGTCCGGGATCAAAGCGATATTGGGGTAAGGAATTAACAGCTGATAAACCTGCATAACTGATTAAAGGTACCTGGTCAAATGGCAATTCATATTTCCATCCCCAATTTTGGTTAATGAAATTGCCCAGGTTATACATATCTAAACTGCCTCTCAACACCAATTGTTGCTTTCCCCATTGAATAGTAAAATCCTTTTTGATCTGTAAATTGAAACTATGCGTAAAGGGCGTTCTGCTTCCATTTCTTTCAGCATATTGCCCTCTTCTGTTTTGTAAATAGGGGTCTGCTGAAATATATTTTTCCAAACCTTTTTTTTGCTCCTCAGGTAAATAGGTAATACCATCTTTTGTATTGTTTAAAAATTGCATAGCATCCAAATCTGATGCGGTTGGTATATATATCAGATCATAAGAACTATTGATGCCATCATCTCTTCCCACACTCCCATCATAAACATAACTGTAAGGTGTTCCCGACTGACCGGAATAAAAAAGGGAAATAAAAAGGGTTCTTTTTCGATGATTGAGCAATTGTTTGCTGGCAAAAAATATAATGCGGTGCCCTGGACTAAAATCAGATGCCGACAACAGCGGAAAGTTTTTGCCATCTACGGTTTCATTAAAACGCCACTGACTAGCATTTACAAAAGCCGTTCCATCAAAAACCGAATTTGATTTGCCAAAACTATGCGAACCTTCTAGTTGCCATCCACTTTTTAATTTTTTAGTAAAGGAACTTATTAATAAAAAGGAGGAACCTTTTAACCCCTGGTTATTACCCAATAAAATGGCATATTCATAAGGGTTAGAACCATCTGCATATATAGGAATCCTTCCCTTGTTTTGGGTGCTGTACACAAGCCTATTATCCGTGCCAGGCAATCTTTCCGTTGCTGGTAAAAGATTTAAATTGGTATAACTGATCTCCTCCAGGCTTTTTAAAAACAGGGCTTCCCATTTCAGGGTCAATTGTTTGGATGTTTTTTTTTCAATAGCAATCGAATACCTGAACTGCTTTGGTAAATTAATTTTTTCAGTGATCAGATTCAGGGATATTTTATTGGCAATGGCACCGGTTTCATATATTGTATAAGGATTTAATGGGTCTGCTCTGAAACGTATTCTGTTCAATAACCCTTGCTCAGCCTGGTAATTTCCCTGATGCTGTCCATTATTCGCATACACGCCAGCAGGCCAAGCCAATGGTATCCTCCCCGAAAAAATTCCCATGCCCCCGGAAATACTGATTTTGTTTTTTGGCCAATGAATCACAAAGCCTGCTCTGGGTGAAACGCTGAAAGGAATAACAGGTTTATTGCCCGATTTGATATTGCTTATTTCCCGATATTTTGCAAAAGCAGGCAAAACCGTATCGTTTACAAATTGATTAATGTCAGGATTTTTTAGGAACCAATGCTGGTCTGTTCGAATACCAAAGTATACAACGCTATTTTGGGTAGGTCTGATTTCATCATTTACAAAAAAGGAATTTCTTAATAGCGGAAACTTATTTATAAAGGGATTTCCTGGTATGTCATTATTCTCCCTAATGGGATACCCGAGTTGGTAATTGGAAGGATGGTCATTCCTTAAAAAATCCGAAATGCTGGCAAAACTGTAATTGCCATAACTGTTTTGCTGAAAAATATTTTCAATTTGAATGAATTCTCCTTCAAATCCTGTATTCAAAAAGTGATTTCCTGCTACAAAGTTAAATTTATCAAAAAGGGTTATTTGTTCCTGTTTCAACTTGTTGGCTGTAGAACTAATGTCCGTGCCAAAAAGGATGGCTCCCTCACCATCATTGATCCTTACATGCGGAAATTTCTTTCCCAAACCATTTCTGTTGTCCACAATATTTGAATAAGTGAGCAGTAATCTATTCCCCTTATTATTGCCCAATAATTTGTTCCATTCCACACTAAGCGAGTGTGTTTTTGCATGCACCAGGTAGCCATTATGGCTAAATTGGATATTCTGCGCATCACTTTTTTGCATGACTGTTTTCTGTGCCGCCTGATACCTGTGACTAAAGGTTAAGCGCGAATATTTGTTCAGATAACCATCTATTTTGGTAACAGTTCTTTCCGCATTAATTGATTCGCCTCCTTCTAAAAACACACCGGGATCATATTGATACTTGGCGTGTAAAGTGTTGGCAAGAATGCCAATGACATTAGAATTTTTGGTATTACCCAAATAGTTTTCAAAATCATAGGGTTCACTAAATGTTAACCTTTGTTTTTCCAGTTGGAAACTGTAGAACAGCTTATTCCTTTTAAAGTAGCCTGATAGTTGAATACCGGTTGTATAACTGGTAGCATTTCCATTTTTATCTATTGATTGATCCGTGATTTTTTTTTGACTTCCATTCATATAGCTATTACTAAAAAAATGGTAAGCGGATGATGTAGGATAATTATTGCCGGATTTTGTAATTGCCTGAATAGTGCCACCTGTAAAATTGCCTAATGATGCATCATAAGGCGAAACTGCTACCTGTAATTGTTCCAGCGCATCAACGGAGATAGGCGATATACCTGCATTGCCGCCATTCATGCCGGTAGGCCCTAGTCCAAATACATCATTACTCACAGCGCCATCAATATAAAAAGCATTGTACCTGTTATGTTGCCCGGCAATAGAAATAGCACCTTCATTTTGATTACTCGTTTTGATAGCAGGATGTATGCTGAGGTATTCAAATAGATTTCTGCTGATCACTGGAAGTTCTTCCAGTTTTTCTTTTGAATAGATAGTGATACCGGATTTTTTGGAACTATCAGATTGCCTTTTTTTTGCATAAACAATGATATTGCCCAAACTGGTGATGCTTTCCTTTAGATAGATATCCTTATAAATATCCTGTCCTAATTCTATTTGTATATCTTTTAGTTCTCCTTTTTCAAACCCTGTAAAATAAATTTCTGCTGTGTAAGGTCCACCCGGCATTAGATTGGCTAAATGAAATAGCCCACTGATCGTACTTCTGGAAAAATAGTAGGTGCCTGTAGGCTCATGTTTTAATTTGATGGAAGCCCCAAATAGTACCTGCCCCGATTGGGTATATACCATCCCTTTGAAGCCTCCGGTTGTATTTTGGGCTTTCGGGCAGGTGGATATGATTTGTAAAAACAGGATTAGGAATGATGTTTTAAACATGGCTTGTTTATTTTCCTGTTAAGAAACAAATGCTGCAGATAATTTCCATGGGGTGTTTGCCGCTATTTAAGACCGTTTTTTCAGGTAGTTTTTTGCGCAATTGGTAAAAAAAGCAGGTACATCGGCTGATTTATGAATTATTTGATGATGTTAATGTGCATCGGGTGTAATTTTGCCGCTCAATAAAGAATTATGTTAGATAGGATTGAAGATGCCATCAATGAAATCCGGAAAGGGAAAATGGTGATTGTAGTGGATGATGAAGACCGTGAGAATGAAGGTGATTTCATCATTGCTGCGCAGCATACTACACCTGAAGTCATCAACTTTATGAGTAAGGAAGGAAGGGGCCTGATCTGTGCTGCATTAACAGTAGATCGCTGCCAGGAGCTGGAATTGGAACCCATGGTTAGTTCCAATACATCTTTGCATGAAACGGCTTTTACTGTATCGGTTGATCTTATAGGGGAGGGAACCAGCACTGGCATTTCTGCGCATGACAGGGCCAAAACCATACAGGCACTGGTGAGTAGCCAAACAAAACCATCTGACTTAGGAAGACCCGGTCATATATTTCCATTAAGGGCAGCTAATGGGGGTGTTTTGAGAAGAACTGGCCATACAGAAGCGTCCGTTGACCTTGCGCGACTGGCAGGATTGGAGCCGGCCGGCGTTTTAGTGGAAGTGATGAATGAAGATGGTTCCATGGCTCGCTTGCCTGAATTGATGGTGATTGCCCAAAAATTCGGCTTAAAGATCATATCCATCAAAGACCTGATCGATTACCGTTTACAAATTGACTCTCTTATTGAAGAATTGGTAAGGGTAGATATGCCCACTAAATATGGCCATTTTGAACTGGTGGCATTTAAAGAAAAAACAACTGGTGCAGAACACCTCGCATTAGTTAAAGGGGAATGGAAGAAAGATGAAGCAGTTTTATGCAGGGTACACAGCAGTTGCTTTACAGGTGATATTCTGGGAAGTTTCCGATGCGATTGCGGTGAACAATTACATACCGCTATGCAGCAGGTAGAAAGAGAAGGTAAAGGGGTGATATTGTATATGAACCAGGAAGGCAGGGGGATTGGACTGATTAATAAACTGAAAGCATATAAACTGCAGGAAGAAGGAATGGATACGGTAGAAGCCAACCTGCACCTGGGTTTTGGAATGGATGAAAGAGATTATGGTGTAGGAGCACAAATCCTTCGTTCATTAGGTGCCAATAAATTAAAGCTGATGAGTAACAACCCCCGAAAGCGTGCAGGCTTAAAAGGGTATGGCTTGGAAATAGTTGAGATAGTTCCAATTGAGACCAATCCTAATAAACATAATCGCAAATACCTGGAAACAAAGAGAGATAAACTAGGACATGAAATTTTGGGAGATTGATAAAAAAAACGCTCAATTTTTATTGAGCGTTTTTTTTATTACCTGTGATGATGACCCTGATGATCTGCATCTTCTTTCTCTTTCTCTTTATCGTATGCTCTGATAATTGCTTTTACAAGTTTATGCCTTACCACATCTTCCTCTGTTAATTCAATATGAGAGATCCCTTCTATATTCTTAAGAATACGGGTAGATTTTTCTAATCCGCTGCGCATATTGCGGGGAAGATCAACTTGTGTAGGGTCACCAGTAATGATGGCTTTCGCGTTGGCACCAATACGTGTTAAGAACATTTTTAATTGAAGATCATTGGTGTTCTGCGCTTCATCTAAAATAATAAATGCATTGTCAAGGGTTCTTCCGCGCATATATGCCAATGGGGCTATCTCTATGGTGCGGGTAGTCATGTAATACCCTAACTTATCAGCAGGGATCATATCATCCAGTGCATCATATAATGGGCGTAAATAAGGATCGATCTTTTCTTTTAGATCTCCAGGTAAAAAACCAAGGCTTTCTCCTGCTTCCACAGCCGGTCTGGTTAAAATGATTTTCTTGACCATTTTATTTTTCAATGCCCTAACCGCTAATGCTACAGCCGTATAGGTTTTACCGGTTCCTGCTGGTCCAATGGCAAATACAATATCATTTTTATCAGCAGCCTGAACCATTTTTTTCTGGTTGGGTGTTCTGGCCCTCACGGTTTTACCATTGGGTCCAAATACCAGGATGTCATTAGGATTCTTATCAACAAAATTGTCGATCGTTTCCGCATCATCACCACCTAAAATCTGTTCAAAATAGTTTTCACTCAGGTGTCCGTTTCTTTCGAGATACTGAATGATGAGGTCGATTTTTTCTTTTGCTGTTTCAATTTGTTCCGGTGCACCGCTCATTTTTAATTGTGTCCCGCGGGAAAGGATCTTTAACAGTGGGAATTTCTTTTTCAGCAAATCAAGTTTTCCGTTATTTACGCCAAAGAATTCAATGGGATTTACGGATTCGAGGTTAATGATGGTTTCTGTCAATCTTTTAAGATTTAAGGTTTGACGAACTGGTTACAATTTTTTAAGTCTTGCTTCTCAAATTTAATTGTATAAACCAATCCATACCTAACATTTCTTATACACAGATGTGGATAGACTTCTTAGGAATAATCAGAATTACTTTATTCTTATTTCCGTATGAATTTTGTATGAAGTTTTGGGAACTTTATAAAGTATCGGATACATTTTTGACTTATTAGCTTCAAACTTAAAAGCTTTTTAAAGTTGCAATAGTTGCTTTGGGGTCAGCAGATTTAAACACCGTATTTCCTGCAACCAAAACGTCTGCACCAGCTTCTAAGATGTCTGGAGCATTGTTAATGGTTACTCCGCCATCTATTTCAATAAGCGTTGCCAATGATTGTTCCTGTATCATTTTTTTCAATGCACGTATTTTATGCAGGGTATGGGGAATGAATTGTTGTCCGCCAAATCCGGGGTTTACACTCATCAGACAAACCAGGTCAATATCATGCAGGATATCACTTAACAAATGAATAGGTGTGTGCGGATTCAATGCTACGCCTGCTTTCAT
>CALRUV010000135.1:0-10033 GCA_943371455.1 Chitinophaga pinensis
ACAAATCCTTTCATCCCATTTCTGATTGCCGTATCTAATTTTGGATTATCTACCATATTGATAAATAGTTGGCTGGCCCTGCTATTGGCACCAGACCTTGCAAATGAAATGGTACCCTTAGTATTTTTTTGTTTCAAGGGTTCGTCCCTTAGTTTTTTAGGATCCCAGAACCTATTATCAGCATAGCTTCCGGAAACTCCAAACTGGATAACGTAATTTTTTTCAACCCGAAAAAAAATCGCGTTCGTAAAAAAACCAGACGCAATTAATTGGTATAATCTATCTGCGCCAATGGGTCCCCAGCTTCTGGAAGCTTCAATAATGATTTCTCCTTTGGTTGTTTTAAAAATTGCCCGATAAGTATCTGGGGCTTTCAGCATTAAAATAGAAGGGTCTGGAGCCTGTGCATGCGCAAGGGATGTCAGAAAAATCATTAGTAAAGCAAAAAAACCAACTTTGTGCATAAATGATAATTGATAATACGGTGCGCTTTTATAATCCCTTCTTTTGCAAGAAATTTTGCCAATCTTCTAGCATCTGACCTTTTAAAACGCGGGGAAATTTATGCTGTCCGCCAATCTTACCCTTGGATTGCATAAATTCCATAAAATGCTTTTCAGACAAAACGGTCATGATGACTTCTTTCAATGCGCTTTTTCTTTCTACGGCATAATCATCATTCAGTATCACGAGTTTTTGATCGATAATACTGCCTAGTTTTTCAGCATCTACTTTTTCATCGCAGGCAACATACCAATGGTGTGCAAAGAAATTACCATGCGGCACCCCTGTAACCGTAAATTCAGGAATACAGATATTTAATTCTTCCGATGCCAGTTGGATAGCATGGTTCATATTATCAACACTCAGGTGTTCGCCTACCAGACTTAAGAAATGTTTGGTGCGACCCGTTATCACAATTTCGCATCGTTCTTTATCAACAAACCTAACCGTATCTCCAATAAGATAACGCCAGGTGCCCGCAGAAGTACTAATGAGCAGTGCATAGTCTTTACCTTCTTCAATTTCATGGATCATCAAAGCTTCCGGACTATCTATCATTTCGCCATCAGCATCAAAGTTATTTTCATTAAAAGGAACAAACTCCATAAAGATATGTTCACCTGTAACCAGCCGCATGCCTTTGGCAAATTGCCTGTCCTGGTAAGCAATAAATCCTTCACTGGCAAGATAGGTTTCTATGTAAGTGATGGGTTTACCCAATAATTTTTCAAATCCCTTTTTATAGGGTTCAAAGCTTACCCCACCATGCACAAAAAAGGCAAGGTTGGGCCACATTTCATGTATATGGTTCAGCTTGTATTTTGCAATCACCATTTCAATGCACATCTGAATCCAGGCAGGTACACCTATCAGAAAGCCAATATCCCATTCAGGAGCTTTTTCAACAATTTCTTCCAGTTTTTTATTCCAGTCTTTTTGTTTTGATATTTCTTTACCTGGCTTATAAAATGGTTGAAACCAGAAAGGTGCTTTTTTTACAGTAATCCCACTAAGATCACCTGCATAATAACCAGCTCCCTTTTGCAGATCAGTGCTACCGCCCAATGTAAGCCAACCTTTACTAATAGAACTGTAAGGAATGTCCTCATAAGTTCTTAAACTCAGGAGCTGTTTGATCATTGCAATCTTATTGCCGCTTAACAGTTCATTGGTAATCGGTATGTATTTACTGGCAGATTCACTGGTACCACTGCTTAGGGCATAATAACGAATTTTACCCGGCCAGCATATGTCTGGTTTGCCCTCAATGGTTTTATGCCACCATTGTTTATATATTTTATTATAATTAAATGCCGGAACCAGTTCCTGGAATTTTTTTCCTGGATGTTTGCTTAAGAGGATCTCATCAAAATGGTATTGCTGACCAAATTCTGTAAATCTGGCTTTTCTGAGTAATTTTTTCAGCACTTTGATCTGCTGTCTGCGCGGATTATTCTGTGGCAAACGCAGGGCTTTAAGTATAGAATTGGGAAGCTTGATATCAAGAATCGCCATCGTTAGAAGCAAGTTTTTAGAATATACGAAGTTAAAGCAAATGCAGTAATAAAACAGATTTTACTGTTTTGATTGATTACCCAAAAGTTGATAGTAGCTGAAAATAAGAAACAAGTCATGCCACCAATCATAATTAACGGCATAAAGCTGATCTGATTTTGCTAGCATTTGTTGCTCAAAATGAGGCCTTGCACCAGTATGTGCCATAATTCCCGGTTTGATGATAGGTAAGCTTGCCTCGTACTTTATATAACCTACCCAAGTTCGCTTTCCTGTTAGCACAAGCATGGCATTCCCTATTAAACTAAACCTCTTTTTATGCATCAGTAAATGCAAAGGAAAGCTGACGAGGAAAAATAAAGCAGTAACAAAATCGATCAGTCGCTTCATCCTTTTCTGGTAAGGCTGACTTATGCGATAATTGATTTGCGGAGAAACCAAAGTATTGGTTGATTTATTTTCATGAAACCCCACCATGCTTTTACTACCAACCGAATGAAAAAGAAAACGGGTCTTATTATTATGGAGTGCTTCTAGCTTCATAATAATTTCTTTTAAATCTTTTTTTTCAAAACAGAAGATGATTTCATCAACAGCAATATTTGCAGAAATATAAGTCAGTCCATTTTTGTTATCGGATGAATCAAGCTTATCTGAAATGAGCGGTATGTTACCAACAATGTTTTTATGGGCATAACTGTCTTCTATTAATTTGCATGCTTTTTCAAAGGCGGTTTCAGATCCCACAATAATTGTTTGCGTTGTGTTAGCATTATCCCAACCAACCCCTTTCATTTTTAGTTGTACCAATATTTGATGGAAAAAAAGTAAACCAATGCTGCCCATAATCGACCCGATTAGTATAACCCCTCTTGAAAACCGAATACTTTCTGGCAACAAAGAATAGAATGCCAGTAAGCTGATGGTAGCGAAACTAACTGACAGTAGGGATTTAGATGTTTTGGGATTTGAATCGTATAAGCCAGTAAAATAAGCAGAAAGTATATACCACAAAGCATAAACTGGAAAAGCGTAAGGCAGAAAGCCTAATCCAAACGGTTTTCCATCGCGGATAGTATATACCCAGAAAAGACTGATTAAATAAAACGAGAGCCAGATTAATCCAAAATCCTGCAATGGAAGCAGAAAGGATTTTGTTAGGTTTTTAAGGGCAGAAATGATCGCCCTGCATCCAATGGCAAATTTTAGCAGGAAAGAATAGGTTCTTGCAGCACCAGATTTGTAATGTTTGTTTACAAAAACCATCATGGCCTGATAAAAATAATTTACCCTGGCAATTTGTTTGTTAGCAGAACTTTCTCCTTTAAAATGTATGATGGTGGATCCCGAAAAATAAAGATTTTGAAATCCTGCTTGCTGAATTCTATAGCTGAGGTCTATGTCTTCTCCATATAAAAAAAAGCTATCATCAAAACCATTCAATTGTACCAAAACATCTTTTCTTACCATCATAAAAGCACCTGCTAAAACATCTACTATATGATCTTGCTTATCAGACAGGTTACCGAGTGCATACCGATTGAAAAAAGCAGAATTTGGAAAAACCCCGGCCAAGCCGGAAAGCTTACAAAAAGCAGTGATAGGCGTAGGAAAGGCCCTTTTACTTTCTGGAAGAAACCTGCCCTTCCCATTAATCATGCGGATACCTAAAGCGCCTGCTTCCGGGTGTTTGTTCAGGTGTTGCAAACATAGTTGCAAACTGTTTTCTGCCACTAGTGTATCCGGATTAAGGAATAAAACATACGAACCTTTACATAATGGCAAGATCCGGTTATTAGCTTTTGCAAAGCCCAGGTTTGCCTCCAGTTCTATAAATGTAAATTCAGGAAATAGTGGTTGCAAATAAGCCATACTTCCGTCTTCGGAATGATTATCAGTTACAAAAACTTCCGCATCCAATTCCGCAATCGCATTCCTTACTGCATACAAGCATTGTTCCAGAAAAAACCGGACACGGTAATTGATGATGATGATACTTAGTTGCATGGAATTATTGAGAGGATACAAGATACAGGATTCTGGGAACTGGAGGCTGGATGCTGGATACTGGATACTGGATGCTAGATGTTGGATCATTATATCTAGTATCTAGCATCCAGCATCTAGCATCATTTCAGTACTTTTGCACCATGATGATCAAACATACTTTGCTGAAAGCAATTGAAGCCGGTGCGGCTGAGATGACCCGTTTTTTTAATGGCGAATTTATTATTAGTAATAAGGAAGGGATCAATAACCTGGTTACAGAGGCCGACCATGCAGCTGAAAAAGCCATTTTTGCGGTAATTCAGGAGTCATTTCCGGAACATTATATTTTAAGTGAGGAAACCGGGGAGATCATCATGGACTCCTCCTATAAATGGATCATTGATCCGATAGATGGTACCGTAAATTTTGCCAATGGTATTCCTATTTGTTGTGTAAGTATTGGCATAGAGCATGCCGGGCAGATGATCATGGGTGCTGTATATAACCCCTTTTTAAAGGAACTTTTCTTTGCCCAGCACGGGTTTGGTGCCACATTGAATGAGAAAAAGATTCAGGTAAGCAATAAAACAAAAGTGATTGAAAGCTGCATGGTTACGGGCTTCCCTTATACTTACCTGGATATGCCCAATGGCCCCTTGCAGGTATTTGAAAAATTGATACGAAATGGCGTGCCGGTTAGAAGATTAGGCAGTGCCGCTATTGATCTTTGTTGGGTTGCTGCCGGCAGATTTGATGGTTTTTATGAACATAAATTACAGGCCTGGGATAGTGCCGCAGGTTTTTTAATTGTAGAAGAAGCAGGTGGAAAAGTAACTGATTTTAAAGGCAATAAATATTCCCCTTACCAACCACATATCATTGCCACCAATGGAAAGATTCATGATGAATTGCTGTCTATTGTTAATGGCGGTTCTTTAGCACTATAGTAAACTTTTCAATTTTTTACTTTACAAGCATATGAGCGAATCACGTACAGAAATATCAGAATTGGGTGAATTTGGTTTGATAGAACACCTCACCAAAAATTTTGAGATACACAATGCATCTACCGTTTTAAGTGTAGGAGATGATGCGGCCATCATAGATCATTTTGGTAAACAAACAGTTATTTCAACAGACCTATTGATCGAAGGCATTCATTTTGACCTGATGTATACGCCTTTGAAACATCTGGGGTATAAGTCTGTAATGGTAAACCTGAGCGATATCTATGCGATGAACGCATTTCCTACACAGATCACCATCAGTATTGGCATTAGCAACAGATTTAGTTTGGAAGCGCTCTCAGAATTTTATGAGGGAGTTTATTCAGCCTGCGAAAAACACGGGGTTGACCTGGTTGGAGGTGATACATCCTCCTCCAATAAAGGATTTATTATTTCTGTAACTGCTATCGGAGAAGTAGCTCCTAACCTTTTTGTAAAAAGAAGTACTGCGCAAAAGGGCGACCTTATCTGCGTGAGTGGTGATCTGGGTGGTGCTTTTCTGGGTTTGACTTTGATGGAAAGAGAAAAAAAGATTTATCTCGAAAACCCTTCCATACAGCCAGACCTGGAAGGAGAGAGCTATGTGGTAGGTCGCTTATTGAAGCCGGAAGCCAGAAAAGACATTATTGAATTTCTGGAAGAACAGAAAATTATTCCAACTGCCATGATGGATGTAAGTGATGGCATCAGCAGTGAGGTATTGCATATTTGCAAACAAAGTAACCTGGGTTGTTTGCTGTACGAAGAAAAGATTCCTATTTCGGATCAAAGCAGACAAGCAGCTTATAAATTTGGACTAGACCCAACGGTCTGTGCCTTAAATGGCGGCGAAGATTATGAATTGATCTTTACCATGAAGCAGGAAGATTATGATAAAATAACTTTGAATGAAGAGATCAGTGTGATAGGTTATATGACAGATATTACCGAAGGTTCAAAATTGCAAACCAAGGGAGGAAATGTTTTTGATATCACCGCACAAGGCTGGAATGCTTTTCAGTAAAAGCAAAAACAGCTTATTCGCTCAACAAACCCTTTAGTTTAAAAGATTCGTCTAAAAAAACAAGATGGGCTTCATAACCCTTTTCAATTTTTCCCCATTGCATGTCCCTGCCCATTACGCGGGCAGGATATAGACTCACCATCCGCAATGCTTCTCCTGCTTCAATACCTACTTTATTGATAAGGTTATATAAGGATTTTCCCATGGTTAAAGCAGAACCACTCAATACGTTTTTAGACTCGTATTTATCGCCCACCAAGTGATGCGGGTAAGGTGCTTCCGTTGTTTCCGTTACAGCATCTGTAATCGCAAATAATCTCTCCTGCAATATTTTTTTGGCAATTTTAATAGCTGCAAAATCTACATGGTATCCATCGGGTACAATACTGGTGCATACACCGGGATGGTTAAAAATAGCTCCTACCATTCCGGGCTCCCGGTGTTGCAAAGAACTCATGGCATTGTATAAATGTGTGGCAGCTTTGATACCCAGATCAAATCCATCCATCGCTTCCTGGTAATTTGCATTAGAATGGCCGGCAGAAACAACCACACCATAAGTATGAATCAGATCGATCACTTCTTTGCTGCAAATTTCCGGAGCCAGTGTAATCATGGTTATTACTTCCTTACCATATTCCAGTAATTCCTTTACTTCCTCCAATAGTGGCGCGTGTATAAAAGATGCACCATGCGCACCTTTTTTTACTGTATTGATCCATGGACCCTCTACGTGTAAGCCTATACAGCCTTTGCCAGCTTCCTTTCGATATTCTTTTACAGCATCAATGCATTTAAAAAAAACCTCTTTCGTGTTGGTAGCAACTGTTGGTTGAAAATGTGATGCACCGCCCTTGCTGCAATAATCGTATAATAAATGAAGTGATGACGCTTCCGGATATACCGACAATAATTTACCATGAGCACCATAAATCTGTAAGTCAATAAAGGCAGGTGCAATGATCGGGTGATGGGGTATTTCAGGGTCGGTTGCGGTTTCAAATGCTTCAAGGTCCAGAATTTTTCCGTCTGCAACAACTACTGTCTGGTTACTTAGCCATTCATTGCCGGTAAATAATTTAGCTGCCCGGTATCTTTTTACTTTTTCACTCATTTTCATTGGGCATAATCTTGAAATAATCTGCGTCTTTCCAGAAAGGAAATCTTTCCCTTGTTTCCAGCAAAAGTCCTTTTTCCAGTGTAAAAGTATGTACCATTTCTTCATTTACCTCGTGCCATAAAGTAGTACCCAGTGCATCAACAACCATACTATCCCCACTATGATTGATTCCGTTGCCATCTAAACCTACCCGATTCACCCCTATCACATAACATTGGTTTTCTATAGCCCTTGCTGTTAGCAATGATTTCCAGGCAGAAGCCCTTCTTTCAGGCCAGTTGGCAACATATAAAAGAACATCGTATTCTGGCTGATCAGTAGTTTGTTGCCGGGCCCAAACAGGAAACCGAAGATCATAACAAATCTGCAAATTAATTTTCCAGCCCTTTACCTGTGCAATCAGGCGTTTGAGTCCGGGTGTATATTCTTTGTCTTCTCCTGCATAAGCAAAGCGATGGCGTTTATCATAAAAACCCAATGACCCATCCGGCAAAACCCACATAAGCCTGTTAAAAAATTTACCTTCCTCTTCAATAATGAGACTTCCAGTAAGTATGATTTTTTTGTTAGCAGCAATCCGCTTCATCCAGCTAATAGTTGTTCCGTCCATTGTTTCCGCCAGTTTCTTTGGCTGCATGCTAAAACCAGTGCTAAACATTTCCGGAAGAACTACCACTTCTGTTCTTTCCTTGATAGCCATGATCTTTTGCTCCAGCATAGAGAGGTTAGCTGCCTTGTCCTCCCAATGAAGTTTAGTTTGTAAGATTGAAAACGTCAGGTTATTCATTTATCAAGTCTTCTTATTAAACTGCAAGTTAATGCAAACGATAACTTACCGTAAAAGAACCGTATTGCTGGTCGCGGATTTGTGTTTGGGCCTCAATAGTTTGGTATATCCAGGCAATTTTTGTGGTCCATCGCCTTCTGGCATAACAATAGCCCATTGTATTTTGAAACACCCATCTGGCGGGATCTTTAACAATAGCTATAAGATCTTTCTGTAGACTATTACCCTGAACAGTTATATTATAGCCCTGCCAGTATAGTTGTGGTTGCCAATAAAAGAAACTTTCCCGGTTTATTCTTTTTGGGCTTGCAGTAGGTTGAATTTTTGCATTCCATAAAGCACTATTGCTGTTTTTTTCAAATTTGCCAAAACTGGCTGTTATGCCAATACCAGCATTCACAAAAGCTGTTCCCACTGTAAGGTCTGTTCGGGGGATAATTTTGATCCAGTTTGAATCCTCATACAATGTATGGGCATAACTAAATCCGAGGTCAAAAGCAAAAACATCTTGTATTTGGAAATACCAGGCATTAAAGGGTGCATACCTGAATAACCTGTGGTAAGAATTTTGAACAGATTCGCCAAAAGAGGCATTGCCCGTTTGATAAAGGCCAATCCGGTATTGGATTACCGATTCATCTTTCAAAAATTTTGTTTTACTAAATTTCAATGATAGCAAGCCGCAATAAGGTCTGTCTATTTGCAAGGTAGTTTCAACCTTTCTGTCTAGAGGCGTGAAAATTTTCTGGCTAATTTCAAAATGGTTGATTATTTTTCTTCCTTTTTTTTCTTTTGCCTTTGCATAGGAAAAGAAAAGGCCATTGGTATAATAAGCATCATTTTTTTGAAGCAGGTATGCGTCATTATCATTGGTGAAAGAGAGTTCCTTTGAAAACGATTCCTGCATAATTTCTTGCGCCTGAATACCATAGCTAACCAGGCAAAAAACCAAAATAAACAATCGTTTCATTGTCCTTTCCATTCAAACTTATTATTCTTTTAGATCGGCTATTATTTTTGTTAATACTTCTAAAACCAATGGGCTTTCGTAGCCCTTTTGTGCAAGGTAAGCTTTGGTTTTGGCCTGTCGGGTTAAGTAATGTTCTCCTTTTAATAATAACCATTTGGTTTTGGCCAATTTGTATAAAAGTGACCGATAGTCATCTCCATCCAGTTCTTTCAAAGCTTTGCGGATATTGGCTTCACTTACACCCTTCTGTTTGAGTGCGTATACAATTTTAACCTTACCCCATTTTTTTTGCCTGAAATGACCCCCGGCAAATTGCGTGGCATACCTTTCTTCATTCAGGTAATCTTCGTCTATCAAAGTGGCTATCAACTTATTAACCTCTATAGTAGGTAAACCCAATCCAAATAACCTATCCTTTACATCTTTATGGGATCTTTCTGCATAGCTACAATAATGCTTTATCCTGGGTAATGCCTGTAAAGGTGTGCACTGTTTTTTCAACCGTGATTATTATTTGGGCTAACGATTAATGTTATATTTGGAAAGGAATTAGGGTTCTTATAAAACATAAAGTAACAAAATTTTTTGCGATACATGGGTTTTGACAAACATACCATTTGCCTGATTGATGATGACAATATCTATCAATTTACAGCAAGGACAATTATAGAATCCACGGGATTGGCAAAAAAGATACATTCATTCTATAATGGCAGCGAAGCCCTGTTATATTTTAGCACAAAAGAAAACCAGCAAAAAGAAGATTTGCCGGATCTCATCTTTTTGGATATCAATATGCCCATCATGAATGGCTGGGAGTTTTTAGATGAATATCGGAAATTGCAGCCCCTTTTACCCAAGCAGATCGTATTATTTGTGGTTAGTTCCTCTATTGACGACCACGACAGGCTTAAATCTAAGGAATACAAGGAAGTAAAGGATTATATCATAAAACCCATAAGTCGCATCCGTTACCAGGAATTAATCGAAAGCCTTTGATTTTCAAATCCACAACTCATTAACATTCTGACTTTTAACAGGAATGACCCGGATTTGTGTTACGGAATATTAACATTTTACAGTAGGTTTGTTACAATCTAAATTCTCCAGAATGAAATTCATTGTTTCTTCCTCTTCT
>CALRUV010000136.1:0-10000 GCA_943371455.1 Chitinophaga pinensis
CAGAAGGAAATGAAGAGTATGTAGATAAACTATTGCAAAGCCTCAAACCAGCAGAAGTTATTTTTCAAAGAAGCTACCAAAAACAATTCAAAGAAGTATTTGGGGTTAAGTTTTACACTTATACCATGGAGAGCTGGATCTTTGATGAAGCATTTGCTACAGAAAGTTTATTAAAACATTTTCAAACACATTCCCTCAAAGGCTTTGGTATAGACGGCATGCATGAAGCCATTGTAGCTGCTGGCGCCGTTTTATATTACCTCAAAGAAACAGAACATCCTAATTTGCAGCACCTCACTTCTATCCAAAGAATGGAAAGGGAAGATTTTTTATGGATGGACAGGTTTACCATACGCAACCTGGAACTCTTACAAACCGGAACGGATAACGGAACGAGTTTATTAAAAGTAACCGACAATACGGTTAGTCCGATGGGTGCGAGAATGATGAAACGCTGGATGCTTTTCCCCTTGCGCAATATCATTCGTATCAACGAAAGACTGGATAGTGTTAGCTTTTTTATTCTTCAAACAGAACTGAGGCACCAATTTGTTCATGCCATCAAAGCCTGCGGAGATCTGGAGCGTATTGCATCCAAGATCCCGATGAAGAAAATAAATCCACGCGAAGTTTTACAATTGGCAAAGGGCTTACAGCAGATAGCCCTTATCAAAGAACAATCAGCACTTGTTCAGAATCCTTATATACAAAGGCTTTCAGAAACATTGAATCCCTGCGCAAAAGTGGTAGAGAAAATATTGAACGAGATGAATGAAGTGCCTCCGGTGGCAGCCAATAAAGGAAGTGTGATCAAAGAAGGCGTAAACCAGGAACTGGACGAACTGAGAAAAATTGCTACAGGTGGTAAAGAATTCCTGGTCAATATCCAACAAAGAGAATCTGAAAAAACCGGTATCTCCTCTCTCAAGATCAGCTTCAACAATGTATTTGGTTATTATTTGGAAGTTACGCACGCACATAAAAATAAAGTGCCATCAGATTGGATCAGAAAGCAAACCCTGGTAAATGCAGAAAGGTATATCACACCAGAGCTAAAAGAATATGAAGAGAAGATAACAGGCGCAGAAGATAAAATACTGGCCATTGAAACAGCCATTTATGATGCACTTGTTTTATCACTCCAGGATTATATTGCTACCATACAATTGAATGCACAGGTACTGGCAACGCTTGATTGCCTCTTATGCTTTGCGGATAATGCTATTCGATTTCAATACTGTAAGCCGGAGATGCATGAAGAACTGGAATTGAGTTTAACAGCCAGCCGTCACCCGGTTATTGAGCGGTACTTACCAGCAGGCGAAACCTATATCGCCAATGATATTGAATTGAATGCTACAGATCAACAGATCATCATACTAACCGGGCCAAATATGAGTGGTAAGTCTGCCATACTCCGCCAAACAGCCTTAACCACACTCATGGCGCATATGGGCAGTTTTATCCCCGCAGGAGCAGCCAGGATACCCCTTACGGATAAAATTTTTACAAGGGTTGGCGCCAGTGATAACCTAAGCGGGGGCGAATCTACTTTTATGGTGGAGATGAATGAAACAGCCAGTATCATTAATAATATATCGCAAAGAAGCCTGATTTTACTTGATGAAATAGGAAGGGGCACTTCCACTTATGATGGCATTTCCATAGCCTGGAGTATGGTGGAATATTTACATGGTTCACCCGCAGCGCCCAAAACCTTATTTGCTACACACTACCATGAATTGAATGAACTGGAAAAAAAATTACCTAGGGTACATAATTTCCATGTTACCAATAAAGAAGTAGGCAATAAGATACTCTTCCTTCGCAAACTGGCACCAGGTGGCAGTACCCATAGTTTTGGGATTCATGTGGCAAGAATGGCAGGCATGCCGCCCTCATTGATAGACAGGGCTAATGAAATATTACAACAACTGGAAGCATCCGGAAGAAGTGCAGCTAACCAATCTGATAAACATGAGCTATCTGATATTGCTGGACCAAACATACAGGGAGCCCAGATGGCAGATACTATTCGCAAACTATCGGCTCCGCAAATGCAGCTATCCATATTTGATACTCATTCGCAAACATTTGATGAGATCAGAAAAAAACTGGAAGATCTGGACATTAACCGGCTTACCCCTGTAGAAGCATTGATGAAATTGAATGAGATCAAAGGTTTGCTTAAATAATCATCTTTAAAATTTTTATACCAGATGAATCAAAGTCTAACACAGTTCGCTTTATTGGTTGACGACTATGATGAAGCCATTGCATACTATACCGATAAACTTGGATTTGAATTATTAGAAGACACCCCACTCAACGATACAAAAAGATGGGTAGTGATAAAACCAAAAGGATCTGCAGGTGCACATATTTTATTGGCAAAAGCAGCCAATGACATACAAAAAACCAGGATAGGTAACCAAACAGGTGGCAGGGTATTTTTATTTTTGCACACCGATAATTTCAAGAGAGATTACGAAAATTATACTGCCAAAGGCGTAAAATTTCTAAGACCCATTGTTGAAGAATCTTATGGCACTGTATCTGTATTTGAAGACTTATATGGTAATCTTTGGGATCTGATAGAGCCCAGATAAATTATTTGGGTTTGTTACCATTAAAAAAATAAGCGCTATATGATTTTAATCTCTCAGCGCTTATTTTTTAGATACTTATTACTTCATTATTGTAAATATTCTTTTACCTTTTTATGTAAACCCTCACTTAAAGGAACAACAGGCAAACGAAGATAATTCTCTATCAAACCTTGTTCTGTCATAAAAGCTTTTACGCCAGCCGGATTATTTTCTGCAAACATCAGATCATAAGCATCCAATAATGTATCATTGATTTTTTTGGCGCCACTGAAATCGCTTTTCAAACACAATCGAATCATGGTGGAAAATTCGGCAGGGAATGCATTGGCGGCAACACTGATCACTCCATCCATGCCGCAAGCAAGCTGAGGTAGTGCCAATGCATCATCCCCGCTAACCAATAAAAAATTATCGGGTCTGTCGCGAAGAATTTGCATACACTGACCCATATCGCCCCCTGCTTCTTTCATGCCAGCAATATTCGGCACTTCGTGTGCGAGCCTCAATGTGGTAGCGGCAGTCATATTTCGACCTGTTCTTCCAGGTACATTGTATAAGATTATAGGCTTTGATGAAGCTTCAGCCAATGCTTTGTAATGTTGGAAAATACCTTCCTGAGAAGGTTTATTGTAATTAGGTGATGCGCTTAAAACGGCTATAGCTTTATCCAATGGAAAATGATGCAGGTCATGAATTAATTCAGCGGTATTATTGCCACCAATCCCAACAACTACGGGAACCCTGCCATTGGTTTTTTCAAAAGTGTAGTTTACAATATCCAGCTTTTCAGATTTGTCTAAAGTAGGTGTTTCGCCGGTAGTGCCCAGCGTAATGAGGTATTCCACACCAGCGCTGATCATCTTATCAAT
Organism: Chitinophaga pinensis; assembly: GCA_943371455.1. Classification (GTDB taxonomy): domain Bacteria; phylum Bacteroidota; class Bacteroidia; order Chitinophagales; family Chitinophagaceae; genus Sediminibacterium; species Sediminibacterium pinensis_J. Next base: position 3,479 of record CALRUV010000136.1, read on the forward strand.
AACCTTACCTAATGCAATAAAATCTACCCGGTTATCAGATGTAAAGGGCGTTATTAAAGCAACGCCAGTTCCTTGCAATGTTTTGCGTAAAGACATGTGGGTTTTGAGTTTGGGGTTTGGGGTTTGGGGTTTGGGGTTTGGAGTTAATTTATTTCTGAAGCTTCCGGTTCTATCTCTTCCCAGAATCCCATTTTGCCATATTTTTCGATTCTGTCGTTGACCCTTTGTTCGGGTGATTTGCTGCTAATTTCCTTAAGGGTTTTTAACAGGTATGATTTTAGAATTTGAGCGGCATCGGCATAATCCCAATGTGCGCCACCTACAGGCTCGTGTACAATTTCATCCACCAAGCCAAAACCCTTCATATCATTGGCCGTTAATTTTAATTGTTCGGCTGCTGTTTCCTTTTTATCCCAGCTACGCCATAAGATAGAACTGCAACTTTCAGGGGATATAACGGTGTACCAGGTATTTTCCATCATCAACACCTTATCTCCTACCCCAATGCCCAGCGCACCGCCACTGGCACCTTCGCCAATAATCACAATGATCACCGGCACTTTTAAACGGATCATCTCATAAATATTTCTCGCAATGGCTTCGCCCTGGCCTCTTTCTTCCGCTTCTAAACCAGGATAAGCACCAGGTGTATCAATTAAGCAGATAACAGGTTTGGAGAACTTTTCAGCCAATTTCATCAACCTGAGTGCCTTTCTATAACCTTCGGGATTAGCCATGCCGAAATTGCGCATCTGCCTAGCTTTGGTATTAATCCCTTTTTGCTGTCCGATAATCATGACCGTTTCTCCATCAATTTGTGCAAATCCACCCACCATGGCCTTATCGTCTTTAAAATTCCTGTCGCCATGCAATTCCACAAAATTGGTGCACATATTCTCTATATACTTAAGTGTATAAGGCCTGTCGGGATGCCTGCTCAACTGCACCCTTTGCCAGGGTGTAAGGTGAAGGGTAATTTCTTTACGCTTGTCTAATATGGATGCTTCCAGTTGCTGTAAGGTGGACTGGTAATCGATCTTAGGATTCTTTTCAGCAAGCTTTTTGGTATCTTCTATCTGTTCAAACACTTCCTTGATAGGTTTTTCAAAATCAAGGAATTGTCTGTTGGGGTATTGGGGCATAATGCTACTTTAAGTTGGTAAAAATAAGGGATGCAGTTTTTTTTTGAAAAGATTTGTTTTGACCCCCTTGTCCCCCTATCTTTGCCGTCCGAAAAAACAGGGTATTTGCCCTTTTTTTAAATGGATCGGTAGTTCAGTTGGTTAGAATGCCGCCCTGTCACGGTCCCGAGTACTCGGGACGGTTTCGAGGCCAACAAAAAAAGTTCTTTTATGTTTTATGTCTATTTGCTTCAATCTGATCTGGATGCCAGTTATTATATTGGTTTTACAGAAAATCCTGAGCAAAGACTCATACAGCACAATAATGGTGAATCAACATACACTAAGAGGAAAACCCCTTGGAAAATTGTTTACCTGGAAGTATTTAGTTTAAAATCGGAAGCTTTAAAAAGAGAGAAATTTCTTAAAAAGCAGAGAAATAAAGATTTTTACCAGCGTTTGGTAAATAATTCGGATCGGTAGTTCAGTTGGTTAGAATGCCGCCCTGTCACGGCGGAGGTCGCGGGTTCGAGTCCCGTCCGGTCCGCAAAAGCCGCTCAATTGAGCGGCTTTTGTATTTTGTCTATATTATCCTTAACTTATCTCTCCAAAACAAATTTCGATCATATGCCTATAGAAAAAAATACCCCTAAGGTTCCATCCAGACGTACATTTATTTACCAATCTGCCATTGCTTCACTGGCGCTTACTATCCAGGCAAATACCGGATGGTCAAAAGCATTTGCTTCTTTTGCAATGAACCCAGATTCAAAGTTTAAAGGAGTTCAAATTGGTGTGATTACTTACTCTTTTAGAAGTATGCCTGGGTCTGCTGCACAAATACTCCAATACTGTGTGGATGCCAATATTAGTGCCATTGAATTAATGGGCGATGCGGCTGAAGACTTTGCAGGAAAACCTTCCAATCCTGTTAAACGTGTTCCCGGACAAAATATTCCATTAACAGATGAACAAAGAAAACAAATGGCTGATTATACTAAGCAAGTAGCCGAATGGCGAGCTGCAGTTAGTATGGATAAGTTTGTGGAACTCAGAAAAATGTTTCAGAAAGCAGGTGTAAGCATTTATGCTTTTAAACCCAATGCCCTGGAACCCAGAAATACCGATGCTGAAATAGAATATGCTTTAAAGGCTGCTAAAGCTTTGGGTGCTAATTCTGTTACACTTGAATTACCCAGAGACAATGCACACTCGCAAAGACTGGGCGATCTGGCTTCCAAACACAAAGTATATATTGGTTACCATGCTCACACACAAGCTACTGATACAGCCTGGGATATAGCTTTGAGTCAATCTCCTTATAATTCCTTAAACCTCGATTGCGGCCACTATATAGCAGCAGGTGGTAACAATACGAAAGAATCCTTACTGGCATTAATTGAAGCCAAACATGACCGTATCACCAGTATGCACATCAAGGATAGAAAGTCTAAAGCAAATGGTGGTACCAATGTGGTATGGGGTAATGGCGATACTCCTATAAAAGAAATATTGAACCTGCTAAAAGAAAAAAAGTATAAGATACCTGCTACCATTGAACTGGAATATGATATTCCAGCTGGTTCAGATGCTGTTCAGGAAACAAAAAAATGTGTTGCTTTTGCCAAAGCAATTTTATCCTAAGATCAATCTTATATTTATAACCACTTAGATAAGTTGTCACTAAAATAATACTTATGAATTCCAGAAAAAAATTCCTTCACCAATCGGCTACTTTAATAGGTGGTGGATTGTTGGCATCGGCAATAGATAATAAGGCTTTTGCCATTTTCAAAAACCGCATCTCCCCTGCTGATCAATTAAATATTGGTGCCATCGGCATCAATGGCATGGGCTGGTCTAATGTAAGGGCTGCTTTAAAAGTGACCGGGGTAAACCTGGTGGCTATTTGCGATGTTGACCAGTCGGTTATTGATAAAAGGTTGAAAGAATTGTCTGATAAAAATGTTGACACCAGTAAAATAAAAGTATTCAACGATTATCGGAAACTGCTGGATCAGAAAGATGTGGATGCCGTGATCATTGGCACACCAGACCATTGGCATGCACTCATGATGATACATGCCTGTGAAGCCGGAAAAGATGTGTATGTTGAAAAACCTGTAGGTAATTCCATCATGGAATGCAGGGCGATGATGGCTGCACAGCAACGATACAATAAAGTAGTGCAGGGCGGTCAATGGCAAAGAAGTCAGCAGCATTTTAAAGATGCTGTAGATTTTGTACATAGTGGTCAATTAGGAAATATTCGCACCGCCAAAGTATGGTGTTACCAGGGCTGGATGCGTCCGCAACCTATTGTGCCTAACTCAGCCCCACCAGCTGGGGTAGATTATAAGCAATGGCTGGGACCCGCCACCAACCTGCCTTTCAACGCAAGCAGGTTCCATTTTCATTTTCGCTGGTTCTGGGATTATGCAGGTGGTTTAATGACCGACTGGGGTGTTCACTTACTGGATTATGCTTTGTTGGGTATGAAAGCTGATACACCAAAAACCATTGTTGGTTTGGGTGGGAAATTTGCATACCCTGAATTATCAGAAGAAACCCCCGACACACTTACCACCTTGTACGAGTTTGATGGATTTAACTTAGTGTGGGATTCTGCCATGGGCATTGATAATGGCTCTTATGGTAAAGACCATGGTATTGCATTCATTGGTAATAATGGTACACTTGTTTTAAACAGAGGCGGATGGGAAGTGATAGAAGAAAGACAAAGTAAAAACAAAGTAGCCAAGCCTTTTGTAAAGTCATCCGATAATGGATTAGATAAACATTGGATCAACTTTGTGGAAGTGATCAAATCACGCAAAACGGAAGACCTCAAATGTTCTATTCAGGCAGGCTCGCATGTTGCTACCGTAGCACAAATGGGAAACATATCATATCGAACAGGCAAAAAACTAAGCTGGGATAAGGCAAAAGCAAAGTTTACAGATGAGGCCGTGAACAAAGAATACTTGATGAAGCCTTATCACAATGGCTATACTTTACCTAAAGTTTAATTAAAATATTATGCAAACAAAATCACTCCTTTCAATACTGTTTTGTTTATTGCTGGCTGTTTGTTCTAACGCACAACAAAAAGGCGATCCTAAAGAAACAGAATATTATACACCGGTACCAAAAGTAGTTACCCCGGTAAGTGCTAACCATCCAGTTCCATCTGATGCCATCATTTTATTTGATGGAAAAAATTTAGACGAATGGGTTCAAGCCGGAAAAACAAATGGTAAAGCTGCATGGATCGTATCTGATAATGTGATGACCGTAAATAAAAAAGTAGGTGACATTCAAACAAAAAGAAATTTCACCAATTTTCAATTGCACCTAGAATATAAAATTCCAGCAAATATTACAGGTGAGGGACAGGCAAGAGGCAATAGTGGGGTATTCTTAGCTGCCCTGCCTTTTGGTGCTGGTGGTTATGAAATACAAGTACTCGATAACTATATCAATACCACTTATGTAAATGGACAGGCAGGAAGCATTTACAAACAAAATCCACCATTGGTGAATGCCTGTTTACAGCCTGGCGAATGGCAACAATACGATATTGTGTGGACCGCACCTACCTTTAATAATGACGGGAGTTTACAATCACCTGCAAAAATTACAGCCTTACATAATGGTGTGTTAGTACAAAACAATTTTGAATTAGTAGGCGACACTCCCTATGTAGGTAAACCCTCTTACAAACAACATGGGCCCGCTCCTATCAAACTGCAATCGCATGGTGATAAAAGCGAACCCATTAGTTTTAGAAATATCTGGCTAAGAGAACTGAAATAATTGAATTGGATTAGTGTACGATTTGTTTTAAAACAAATCGTACACTTTTTTCTTCCAGTCAATAAATTCATTTTCCAGAACCGTGATCCCTTTTTCCTGAGAAGCAGACAGTGGCTCAATGGCATTGGCTACACTCAGGTATAGATCACTAACCCTTCTACGGAATTTAAATTCGTCGAAGAAAATAGATTTACGATTGGTTTCTATCAAATCCTTACGGATATTGGTTTGCTTTTCCAATTTCAATTTTACAGCTTCCTCTTTACTGTTCAATTTTGTCAATACTGCAATAGACTTGTCTAAAGTATCCACTAAAGCAGCTAATCGTTCCTGCAAAGCATGTAAACGCATACCTTGCTGGTACAATAAGGCCTGCGACTGTACCGTAAAACCTTTTTCCGGATTAGCATCAATATTGATGTACTGTTCGTAAGACTTACCATCTGCCTTTACAATAACCTTATACTTACCCACTGGAACTTTGGGACTGATCACTGATGAATATTGAACCGATGATTGCGCAATAAATCCGCCAACAGCTACTTTGGGGGGATTGGTATTGAGTCCCCAATAAACTTTATTCAACCCTTTTAATCCTGATCCATTAAAGTCTTTTATCTTTTTATTTGTCGCATCATATATTTCAATTTTTACCGCATCATTGCTTCTTTGTTTGAGGTAATAATAAAATACAGGAGCCATAATTTTATTTTCACCTACCCAACCGGTCAGGTTTTCTGCAGGCAATGGATAAATGGCAGAATAGTCGTATTTAAAAGATTGGATAGGATAAAAAATGGCATCTTTTTCCAAATCAGATTTTACCATTTCGCGCAATGGCTGCAGGTTGTCGATTATGTAAATACCTCTTCCATGCGTGGCAATGACCAGGTCATTGGTTTGCGGATGAATTTTCAAATCACGTACCAGGTTATACCAGGGCATATTCTGGTACTTACTACGCATCCAATTGGCACCACCATCCAATGAAATAAATAAACCCATTTCAGTGCCAAGGAATAAAAGTTTTTCATTCACAATATCTTCTCTAACCACATGGGCAAAACCTGTAAACTCGTTAGACACCAAGCGTTTCCAAGTATTTCCGCCATCATTGCTCATTACCAAATAAGTATTGTTATCCCCATACATATGGTTATCTAGTGTAACATAGATTCTCTTAGAATCTAAAGAAGATAACTCGATACAACTGATCCAGCTATTTTCGGGCACACCCGCTTTCCAGATACCGGATGATTTGTTCTGCCAGCTTTTGCCACCATCGGTGGTTAACTGGAGATTGCCATCGTCTGTACCCACCCAAATAATATTTTCGTTCTTAGGGTTTTGTGTAAGAGTAAAAATGGTGCAATGGTTTTCTGCACTGGTATTATCGCCAGTAATACTATTACTTGATGCTTCTTGTTGTTGTTTGGCTTTATTATTGGTAGTTAGATCAGGAGATATTCTTTCCCAGTTTCTGCCATCATCTGTTGATTTAAATAAATATTGAGCAGCCACATACAAATTATACAAGGGCTTTCCAGTAGCTGATTTTTTGGCTGAAAGTCCGGTAACGATCGGT